>DAOURK010000156.1 GCA_030625085.1 Pseudomonadota bacterium | reverse complement strand
CGTAATTTTATGCTTAAATCATGAGGATTTAGATCTACTTATACTCGGACAGGCTGAATTATACAAAACTGCCATTATTTGAAGAACCTTATTAGAGAAGTACTTGCGGATTTTCCAACTGAATTTTTTTATTATAGCTTTTTAGTAATAACTGCACCATCAAGTCTTATAATATACATATGACGATAGTCCGCATTCTCGGTGGGCCCTCCTGTTTTACCCAGATAATATTTTAATTTGGCCTTATTTTTATTATAAATGAGCGATGTCGGATTGTAAACGGCCCCAACAACATTTACTGTCTCCGGTTTCTTAGGGATATGGAGGGCATCCCCATCCTCAAGGACGAAATCGTAATTACTCTTTTTTAGTGAATCAAGAGGTTGAAGCCGGATAATGATGCGTCCGGAAGCCTCGGTCTGTTGTAACTTGGAGAGGAGAAACATTTGGTGTGAGGTATATTGTTTTTGCACTGCAAGATCTTCCGGCGATAAAGATGTCTGGGCTTCTTGAGAGGAAGTTCTTGACAAATCAATTTCCATCCTCTTCATCATATCCTCTATCCGCTTTTGTTGGATTTTTTTTGCCGATTCCCTGGTAAAAAATGCTCCGAGCAGATAGACATGTTTATTATACCCTCCGGCACGCTTAATGAGACTGCTTAATTTCTCATTTTTACGAATTTGATAAATACCCGGAAAATATACCTCCCCGGTAATACTGACGGTTTTGCTTTTTTCACGCCAATCCGGGATAGTTTTAACAGTGACCACGTCCATTGGTTTTAATTTCAAATTATGAAGCGGATCATTCTGCAGGGCTAGCCGTAAGTTAAATTCCAAAATGGAGGTTTCGACCTTTTTGCCATATACAATTTCAAAACGGGTCAATTCGGCCTTGTCCATATAGGCCGCATCTTTAATGTTTCCCGCTACCAGGATAAGGTCTCTAATGGTCAAATCGGTAGCATACCGATATTCTCCGGAATTTTTTACCATACCTATTATGCTTACCCACTCCTCCGGTACATATTCCCTTATATTGTGGATTACCAGCTGATCCAGATCTTGTACCCGCAGGTTATGCTGATCATCCCCGGCCATGGTTTTTTCCAGATTAAAGGTATGAATTGTTACTTCTTTGGTTCGGGGGTTTGTTCGGTAAAGATGACCTAAATCCATATAAGCGTCCCGGTCAAGCCGGCCGGCCTTAAAAATTAGGTCCTTAATCCGCATATCATCAATCAAGTAACGTCCCGGGTTGCGGACCTGACCATTAACCACTGCGTATTCTCCGTCTTCAAACAAAAATTTATTGAATATGTATATCTCATCCAGGGTCTTTAGCGCAATATTTTGAGATTCATCTTTTTGAAATAATACTTCCCCCAGATCAAAAGGAATAAGTTCTGTTTTCATTTTTTCCATATGGTACCGCTTGATCAGAGCATAATCAAAGCAGGTATCCTTCTCCAGGCTGTCTAGATCAGGAATGAAATCCAGAATACGAACTCCCGGTTTGTGCTCATACTGTCCCGGTCGCTTAACATTACCATATAGATAGACCGCATTCATAGTAGAAGGAAGTATGGAAAATACCTGTATCAGATCTCCATCTTGAAGATAAATGGGTTTCCCCAGTTTTAATTTTTTGTTGGAAATATCCAAAACGATCTGAAATTGGTTCTCAAAAGCCCGCTCAATCTGGATACGTTGCTTGAACCCTTTAGGAGCCAGCCCCCCGGCCAAACTGATAGCTCCCTGGAGAGTGCCCTTATCAATAAGTTCATATATAGCCGGCCTTTTTACATTTCCGGATACTGAGATCATTGGACCTGCCTGGGGAATAAAAATGACATCACCCGGCATAAGGCGGGCATCTGAAGACGTATCTCCTTGTATTAAAAAATCGTAAAGGTCAATGGTGGTAACTACCTTATTCCGGCGTTTTAACTGGATTTTTCTCAAGGAACTCAAAGCGGTCGGTCCTCCGGAAGAAAGAATGGCATTTATCATGGTGGCCAAGGAACTGACTGTATACACCCCCGGATGTTTTACCTCACCCAGGACAAAAATTTGAATGGTCCTGAGTCTTCCCATGGAAACGTTAACACTTACCCCGGTGATAGACTCGGCTTTTTGTTTGATAAGCTCTTTCAATTCACTGAAGGTAAGTCCGGCCACGGTTAATGGACCGATTTTAGGAAAATTTATAATGCCTTCGTTGTCTACTTCAAGGCTATAGGATTCATCAAGACGGCCCCACATGAGAATTTTGATTTCATCACCGGGACCAATGATGTAATTGTTTGATACCGGCACATTCTGAATTGGCGCAAAGGTGCTGGGAGAACCGGAAAAAAATTTGTGCCCGAAGATCGAAAGGTCCTGTTGTTCAGGGAGGTCATTTTTTTGTAAATATTCTTCCTGCGTTTCAACTCCCTTTTCTTTTTCTGCTGGTGTTTTTGCTACTTCTTTTTCTGTCGGTGTTTTTGCTGCCTTTTCAGGGATGGTTACATCGTCGGCAGCGGTGGTTTGACTGAGCTCTTTTTTTTTCGATTCAAGAAGCTTTTTGCCGGCTTCAATCTCAGCAGGTGTCAGAGATCCTTGCTCGGCTTTTTTTTGATATTGGTTGATTATTTCAGGGCTTATCTGTCCCCTCCTGGCAGCATTTAAGATTTCTTGAAGCTGCTGGGGGCTCATCCGGCCCGATTGAATCAGTTTTTGTGCTTGTGGAGATTCGATGATTCCTGAAAGAGAAGTTCCTTCTTGGGCAAAAATGATATTATGACCAAGAGGTTGAAGAAGTAAAAGGGAAAAGATGAAAATAGTAAGGACAGATAAAAAATTTTTTTTTGATCGAAGCATACGTCCCCCGGAAATATATTAAACCTTTTTATATATTATATTTGATTTTTTATATAAATACTGATCCTTATATATTGATTACATTTAATTAAAAGTTTGTTATTCTAACAAGAGTTTGGGCTTTTTGTCAACAATTTCCATTCGTTATTATTTAGAATTTAGAATTCAGTGAAGATAAATAGGTTATTTTTATGCTATGCGGTAGGAGTGTTATGCCCAAAGATAATACAGTTGTTTAGATAAAATACACTATGATTACATTTTATGATTACTTCTATCAAGGTGAAAGGATATGAATGATGCTGTGGGGGATTTCCCAAAAATTTAGTCCCATTGATAAGGGAAGAACGAAAGTGAGAATCAAAGAAAGTAAAATTATAGAAAATATAATCGTATCTCCAATTTTCCAGATGATTTGAGGAGCTTGTTGATGTCCAACCTTTTCGGATAATTCATTGCTTAGGTGGAGGACACAAATGCTGGCCTTGACTGTGCCAAAGAGCCGGGGCATGGCTTTGGCCACTTTGGCTACTCTCCCTAAGGTTTCGATTCGACTAAATCGTAAAAAAGTTAAGATACGCACTTCCTGATTGGCTGTGGCTAAAGTCAGGGATTGATGGGAAACCAAATCAATACATAAACCAATACATAAAAACATAATATCCAGCTTACAATGATAAAGAGAAAGGAGGATGTCTTTTAATTGCAGTTTGGATGAGATTCGGTAATATTTATATAATTCCAAGGCGAAATGGGCTGCCACCCATATGGCAAAATAGAAAAGACCGCACACGAGGGCAATAATGGCGGCTCCTCCAAGATAAATGATCAGAAAAAATTTTCGGGCATCATGAGTTACTGCAAAATGATTAATGCTTTGCCAAATATATTCCACTTGTTTTCGCCCCCCGGTTTCGTATGAAATAAATAGGATTGAGAGTATAAATCCTATCCACTAAAACGGCTAAAAAATTGTATAAAAAATATACTATTGAACTAAATTACTTAGTTTATAAGCAATATTTTTGCCGGGAATTTCCATAAATTAGCCCCTTAAGGTTGATGCAATCGTAAAAAGTCAAATTTATAAAAACAGTATCCAATAGAATCAGGTAGTTATAATAGTTGAAATGGTTAATTTGGGACTTTTTACGAGATTATCAAGGTTGATTTAGAAATAATGGGGCTGCTTTTGTTTTGTGTCCTTTGTGCCTTTGTGGGGTATATTTGATTCTTATAGGTGTTTTAAGGATTAGAAGTGAGATATTGATTGAGCGAATCAGGGAAAACAAAATTTCTTTTGGTATGATTTATGCTGAATTGTCAAATCTAGGAAGCTGTCCTAGAAAGCTTCTTTTTGTCATTTCGACCAAGGGGAGAAATCTAAGAGTTTTTTATTTTTAATATGATAAGATTTCTGGCTCCGCTCGTAATGACAATTTTGATCAGTTCTCGGACAGCATCCTAGGATAGGATAGAATAGGATAGAATAAGATAGGATGTTTGATGCCGGATGATGGTTAGGAAAAAGGAGAGGTATAATAAACTATGAGATTTCAGTCAGCAGTCATTCCCAGACCGGTTCATTATGTAACTGAAAACAAGACTTGCCTTTGGAAGGTGATTTTTCGAGGTATAATTCTTTTAATGATTGTGGCCCCAATTCTTTATGCCGGCATTCAGTATATGAATGCCCCTCAAAATAGTGGAATGGGTATGGGGTATGTTCAGTTCCCTTTATGCAATCTCCCGGAAGGGAAATCCCGGTTGGTTTTACATAAGGGACGACCGGTAATTGTTATCAATAATCATGGAAATATTAAAGCCCTCTCAGCTCTTTGCACGAAAAACGATTCAATTTTAGATTATGATAATACGCGGGAAGAGTTGGTTTGTTCTATCTCCGGCGCTCGATTTGACCTGAATGGAAATGTTACATCCGGTTTGGCGCCCAGGCCCCTGGAACAATTAAATCTTGTGGTGGGAGATGATAGTATTATCATTGGCTGCCGCCTATAGCCATTCCGGCGAGGGCGTTTCAACGGTAATCATCTCATTTCGGGTTGGATGTTTAAAGGTTAAAGATTTAGCCATTAAGCGAATGGTTTTATCTTTGAGTGCGCGAGAGGAACCATATTTCACATCACCTACAACAGGGCAGCCGGCCTCAGCAAGCTGAACACGAATCTGGTGTTTGCGACCGGTTTTAAGATCAATTTCCAGAAGGGATACATTTTCTTTGTCATATAAGGTGTGATAGGTTAAGATTGCTTTTTGCGCTGTTTTGTCTTCTTTTTCAGTCAGCCGACTACCTTTTGATTCCTTCTTGATATAAGAGGTCAAAGTTCCCGTGGGCGGGTTCATTTTTCCATGTACCAGGGCCCAATACATTTTCCTAATGCTTCGGGAGCGTAATTGTTCTCCGATACGAGAAGCCCCTTTTGAGGTTTTGGCAAAAAGGACTATTCCTGATACCGGTCGATCTAAACGATGGATTAATCCAAGAAAGACATTCCCTGGTTTTTTATGTGTTTTTTTGATATACTGTTTAATCACATCCATCAGGGAAATATCTCCGGAAATATCACCCTGGACCAGAATCCCTGCAGGTTTATTCACGGCAATAAGATGGTTATCCTCGTATAGTATCTCAAGATTTTCCAGTGTCAGATTTCGTTCCGGAAAGGATATTTTATTTTCCATGAATACACCATCAATAAAAGGCAAAAAAAAACGTAAAACAGATGTTCGGCCGGGTCTGGAAAAACTTGCTCCCTGTTTATCTTCTCTGAAAAAATGGTTTCAAAAAAGTAATCTACCACTTACCGAGCAACAATACAAGCAGCTTTGGCTCTATCATACATTGTTGCGGGAAAAAAATGCAGAATACGATCTGACTCGTCTGTATCAATTTGACAACATGGTTCAGAAGCATTACATCGACTGTATTTTAGTAGCCAAACTTCTGAAAGGGCAGCTTCCTTCTCCAATCCTTGATATTGGGACCGGGGCAGGGTTTCCGGCTATTCCCTTAAAGATTGTTTGCCCGGATACTGAATTTATTTTATCCGAGGGACGGCATAAAAGGATACAATTTTTACATGAAGTGATAGAAGCCCTGGGATTAAAAAAAATTGAAATCTATGAGAGAAAGATTTATGATTCTTACAGTCGGCCGGTTAAAGGTGTCATTACCAGGGCTGTTGAATCTATTCCTCTAACTTTGAAGCGGATAAAAAGAAGTTTGGTGCCTGAGGGGAAGGTGATTTTTATGAAGGGGCCCCATTGTGATGAGGAAATTCAAGAGGCCCTCATTACCTTCAGTAATGATTATAATCTTGATCAAGATATCGCTTACACCATCCCACATAGTCCTCATCATAGACGACTGGTGATTTTTAATCGACGTGAAAATAAAATAAAGGGATCAAGTATACAAGCCGGGACAAAGGAGGGAAAGAATATTTTCCCCTTTTGCCCAAGAGGTGATCTTTACAGGAAAATGGAAACCGAAGGCTATATCCATGAAATCGAAAGCTCTGCCAATAAAATTTTCAAATATTTCAAGGCATTACTAATACCAAAGGGAATAAAAAAGTATGGTTTTGCCCTTGTTTTTGGCCAAAAAATTACCTATGAGCTGATGAGAGATTTCCCAAAGATTTGCACTGGTCTCATTTTATCTCAAAAAAAAGAAGAAATTTCCGGCGAATCTCTTGAAGAATTGCTCAAGGGATTTTCTCAGGAGAGTTTTATACTTTATCGATTGAATCGTGCCTTGTATAATGAATTGGATATATTCGGAACAGGGGCTGATATTCTTTTAGTTAAAACTCCTTCTATGCAGCAATGGAAGCTTGAAGAAACAAAGCCGGGATGCACTTTGATGGTCCCTTTTCAAGATCCCGAGAATGTAGGCACAGTCATTCGTGCGGCTGTTTCATTTGGTGTAAAAGAGATTGTCTTGCTACAAGAAGCAGCCAATCCTTATCATCCCAAAAGTCTTCGAGCAGGGGGAAGCGCAATTTTTCGGATAAACTTTCAAAAAGGCCCATCTATTAAGGATATAAACTCTTTAGTTGGGAGAATGGAGCAAGAAGAGATACCTTTGCTTACTCTTTCTATGAAGGGAAAGAATATTCGGCATTTTCAATTTCCTGCTCAATTTATTTTACTTCCCGGCGCGGAAGGTCCGGGTCTGCCGCGAAATCTCCAATCTCATTCCCTGACAATCCCTATGGAACAAGGTGTTGAATCTTTAAATGCAGCCACGGCTACTGCCATTGCCCTGTATGAATGGAGAAGGTAACCATTAAGTTTCATGCACTAATTTTTTTATAATGTAGCGCAGGGCTTTAGCCCTGCCTTGTGGCTGGGCTAAAGCCCTGTGTTGCTATTTTATAAATATCGATTATAGAATTGATGGATTCGTAAAAAGTCGGTATTGGCAAATTTGTCATTTCGACCACAGGGAGAAATCTTATATTTTTTAGCATGTTGATCAATGAAGATTTCTCACATTCGTTCTATTAGACACGCTGATAAGACTTTTTACGACTTCATCAGAATTGTTTTTAAAAAATTTATAGCTTTGGGTTAGGGAGGAGAGGATCAAAATGGATAAAGGCAGAATAGAGAATATTCGTCGAAGAGATGGATCACTGACGCCTTTTACAAAAGGCAAAATTCGTCATGCCCTATACCGTGCCTTTTTCGTAAACCTGCAGAATAAACCTGAATCTGAGGCAATAGCAGATATTTTGACTAAAAAAATTGTTTCTTTACTTAAAGAGCGATTCGGAGACATTCCTTCTGTTGAAGAGATCCAGGATTTGGTTGAGGAAATCTTAATTCGAGAAGGATTCGCTCAAGTGGCCAAATCTTATATTCTCTATCGTAGAGAGCATCAGGATATTCGTGAAATGAAAAGCTGGCTGGGGGTCCGGGATGACTACAAATTGCCTATCAATACAATACAGGTCCTTCGCAAAAGATATCTTCGAAAGGATGAGGAGGGAAAGATCATTGAATCTCCTGCTCAAATGTTTCGACGTGTGGCCAAAGCTGTTGCTGAAGCAGAAAAAGAATATGGTTCTCTTTCCGATGTCAAACGGTATGAAGAAGAATTTTTTACCATGATGGATCATCTGGAATTTTTGCCTAATTCTCCCACGCTGATGAATGCAGGTACCGGCATGGGGCAATTGTCCGCTTGCTTTGTCCTAAAGGTAGATGATTCTATGGAAAGCATTTTTGGGGCTGTAAAAAATATGGCCCTGATTCATAAAAGCGGGGGAGGAACAGGTTTTTCCTTTTCCCATATTAGGCCAAAGGGCGATATGGTTAAGTCCACCAAGGGCATTGCTTCCGGTCCTGTTTCCTTTATGGAAGTTTTCGATACGGCTACCGGAGTTATTAAGCAGGGAGGACGAAGGCGAGGGGCTAATATGGGCATTTTGCGGGTAGATCATCCTGATATTCAGGAATTTATTACAGCCAAGGATAAAGAGGGAAGGTTTGAAAATTTTAATTTTTCGGTAGCTGTTACTCATGATTTTATGCAGGCGGTAAAGGAAAACTGCGAGTATAGTCTGATTAATCCCCGTTCCGGAAAGGAAGTGAAAAGAGTTTACGCAAGGGAGGTTCTTGATTTAATCTTTTATATGGCCTGGAAAACCGGGGACCCGGGAATGATTTTTCTGGACACCATAAATAAGTATAATCCTACCCCGGAACTTGGCCCCATGGAGGCAACCAACCCTTGTGGTGAATTGCCCCTTCTTCCTTTTGAAAGTTGTAATCTTGGCTCTCTCAATCTGTCTCGTTTAGTAAAGGGAAAAAAAATAGATTGGGATCGATTGACTCAGCTTACTCATACAGGAGTAAGATTTTTAGATGATGTAATTGATGTCAACCAATACCCCCTTCTGGAAATTGAAGAAATGACCAAAAAAAATCGCAAAATTGGTTTGGGAGTGATGGGTTTTGCCGACCTTCTTTTTCAATTAGGTGTTCCCTATAATTCAAAAACTGCTGTAGATCTGGCTGAAAAAATTATGAAGCACATTACTACCGAGGCTTGGGCTTGTTCCAGGAAGTTAGCGGCCGAAAGAGGAACTTTTGCTCATTTTCCTCGCTCTATTCATGCCTTACGTAACAACCCACCGGTAAGAAATGCTACAGTAACATCTATTGCCCCAACCGGTACTACCAGTATTATTGCCGGTTGTTCCAGTGGCATTGAACCCGTATTTGCCTTAAGTTTTGTGCGTAATGTAATGGACAGGACAAACCTGGTGGAGGTGAATTCGATTTTTGAGCGCCTGGCTAAAGAGAGGGGGCTTTATAGCCAGTTATTAATGGGTCGAATTGCGCGTTTTGGTTCGATTCAAAAAATGGAAGAGGTCCCCGAGGAGCTTCGTAAAATTTTTGTTACCGCCTTTGATATATCTTCCCAATGCCAATTGGAAATCCAGGCTGCTTTTCAAAAATATACTGATAATTCTGTTTCTAAAACCATTAATCTTCCGGCAGAGGCTGGTGTAGAGGAAGTAAGAAAAATTTATCTGGAGGCTTATCGACTGGGCTGTAAAGGAATTACCGTTTACCGATATGGTTCCAGACCCAACCAGGTCCTTTCTTTGCCTGGGCAGCGAAAGATAAATCTGGAGGAGGGGCCTTTATACACCAGCGCTGATGCGGAGTACGCCGGAGGTTGCCCGACTTCACAATGTAATATTTAATAAATACTCCTGTCTTTATAATTATGCACGGTGGATTGTAAAAACAGTGAGTCTATTTTTTTTGTAAATTTAAAGCATAGTAATTTTTATTTTATTTATGCGGCTTCCCAGCCGATCAGTAATTCGTAATTCGTAATTTAATTTATTCCCTTTTTCGAATTTTTCCTGCCATATTCATATTATCTTTTACATACTTATATATATTTATCTAAAAAGAGCAAAAATTGTTTGACAGACTGTCTTTATTTTTATATAATATTCTTTAGGAATGTTATTATTTAATTATATAAGCAAGGAATATTTAATAAAAGTTCTTTATATTAAAAATTTTGATTTTAATTTATTTTTTAAAAATTATAAGGAATTTTAGCTCAATGTCATTAACTTAAGAAATACTATGAATCTTTTCAATTTTCCTCCCCTGTGGGGATGTGCTGAGGGAGGGGGAATACATAGCATTCACTCCCACCTAACCTCCCCCATCAAGGGGGAGGGATAATTGTAAGGAGCTTAAGTTAATGACATTGAATTTTAGCTTATAAGGGAAAGTGAAGAATTTTTATAAACCCGGCAAAGAAAGGAGGTGAAAAAATGATTAATAAATTTAAGAATGATAAGGGCTTTACTTTGATTGAATTGATGATTGTGGTGGCCATTATTGGTGTTTTGGCGGCCATAGCTATCCCCCAATACACTAATTTTCGTTTAAAAGCCAAAACTGCTGAAGCCAAATCGAACCTTGGCGCTATAAGATTAGGGGAAGAGGCTTATTTTACTGAACATGAAGCATATGCGGTCTGTGCGGCAACACCACCTACAGCCGCGGGTTTTCCGGGGAAGAACTCAATTCCCTGGGCGGATGCTGCGGGTAATTTTGTTAAGATAGGGTTTTCCGCTAAAGGTCAGGTATATTATCAATATGCTGTTGCTGCCGCTAAAGATGGTCTAAGTTTCGATGCATCAGCCATCGGAGATCTTGATGGTGATGGTGCTAAAGCCAAATTTGTGATAACTGACAATGGTGCCTGGACCATCCCAACTGCCGTGTTTTAATCAATGCCATCAAAAAAATGATTGCCCGGGTAATGGGGTCAGGTCTTGAATTATAAGTTTTTATAAAAAAACTTATAATTCAAGACCTGACCCCATGTGCTGCGGTTTATTTAACATTTTTTCAAAATCACAATTTATGGCCTTGCCAAGTATATATAGCAGATTGATAATAAACACTCATGAAAAGCTTTTTTCACCTCCGAGGATGAAAATTTTGATTTTTTCAGTAAAGTCTATTTTTCAAAATGCATTTTCATGGTAAAAATATGAAACAAAAGTTTTTTTCAAAGGCATCGCCCTATTTTTTTCTGTTTGGTGTGGTTCTTATTTTAAGCCTGAGTTGTCTTTTTATTCAAAAACAGCTTGATCTGATTGCCCCGGAAATTCAACAGGAAAATCTTTTTTATCTTCCTTCAGGCAGGTTCATCAAACCACTAACCTTGGGGTTTAATCATCTTGCCGCCGATTTTCTTTGGATTAAGGCGGTGGGGTATTTCGGTGAACATTACCTTACCGACCAAAATTATCCATGGCTGTATCACATACTTGACATTGTTACCACATTGGACCCCCTGTTTCAATATGCTTATGAATTTGGCGGCCTTCTTCTTTCTATGGGAGAAGGCAACTATACCCAAAGCAATATCTTACTCAAAAAAGGTATACACTATTTTCCGGATTACTGGAGATTGTATTTTTATCTCGGGTTTAATCATTTTTTTTACCTTGATTCCCCATTTACGGCAGCCCCTTATATCCGGAAGGCTGCTACTCTCCCCGGTCACCCCCCATACCTCCCTAATTTAGCCGCCAGCCTTTATGTTGCTTCCCACAAACCAGAGTTAGGTATCGAATTTTTACTCCAAATATATCACGCTACCGACGACACAATGCTGCGCGAGCAGATTGAGCAAAAAGTCACAGACCTGCGTCAGGGAAAACTTCCCAAACCCCTTCAAAAGTATCTGTAACCTAAGAGTCCTGTAGTATCTGTAACCTAAGAGTCCTGTCCGAGAAAGCTTTTTTTGTCATTTCGAGCACATTCACTACGTTCAGTGTAAACTCCAGGAGAAATCTAAAAGTTATTTTTTTCAATATGATAAGATTTCTCGCTCCGCTCTATTCGTCACGGCCGACTGGGACGTAACCCCCCTTGTTGATTTGGAGATAACCCACCTTTAGCGAAAATAAACAAACCCACCCTATAGAATCACATCGCATTCTTTATCCAACATAAGATATAATTTCAATCAGGCTCTTGTGTG
>DAOURK010000158.1 GCA_030625085.1 Pseudomonadota bacterium | reverse complement strand
CTGATATTGAGCGTGTTAGATATGAGATGGCAATAACTGGAAGTATGCTATGCGTTATAGGACTTCTATGAAAACCAATGCCAAATATTAGATCCAAATCGGGCACTAATGTGCCCACAAGGACTGGTAAAAGCATCAAGACTTTATGATTCCAATTACATTTGGTTTTGTGCCATTTAAGATATGCCAACCATATCAGTACTCCGATTATTCCATGAATTAGCCGTTCGTTACTCATTAATTAAGCTCATTTTATTAGGTTTATATTTGTCTCAGTATTACCAGTTTATAAGCACCCCATATCATTGACTTACCAAGTAAATGATTTTTTGTTTATTGCTACTTTTTACTTTTTGAATACAGGTCCTTGATTTAATGCCACCAAACCAAATATATTGTTACTGCTTAGATATTGAAAAACAGTGGTTATTACCTCAAAAATTTTGATATGCCCATGCAAATGATTTTCCATTCATTGCCTTTCTTCAGAAACTTTAATGGTTAATGCTACCCAGCCAAATATGATTTTATTTTGAAATTTTTAAAGCCATTTGTGATTGCCTATTTTGGTACGATCAGGTTACAAATTTATTCCACACAACCCACAAGCTAACCAGCCTGGCTGGGCGATACATAGTGTAAATTATAAGAAAAAAAATAAAATTGTTTTAAAAATAAAATTTTTTATCAATCAAATATAATATCGCATTCATTTCTTGCTGGAAAAGAACTTCATATTTTTGAGAATCTTTAAAAACTTCATCATCCCAAATTAGATTATGACCTGTGGTATTCCTTAACATGGTTGTCACAGTAAAAGCTGATTCAATGGAATTATCAGGAACGTAATCATAAATTGCCTTGATGCTATACGAAGATGTTTTGGGTATAGCAAAGAAGTCTTTCTTAAATGTAGGTAAATCGAATATATTTCCTAATGTTTTAACTTTTTTTATTTCATCTTTTTTAACATAGAGGTATTTTAAAAGTGATTCAAAAATCAATGCTCCTTTAAATAAATGAATAATAAATGGTGCAATAGACCCACCCATAGTACTTCGTAATTCAAGCTCTTGATATCGCTCTTTGAATTCAAGAATATAGACATATAGGGCACTAACAATAGTGCGTTTTTCAATGTCTTGAACTAATTTTTTTACAAATTTTTCGGTAAGATTTTGTATTATAATGGGTTTTAAGTCAGAGATTGAGTTGAAACGATTGATTTCTTTATTTAAGAGTACCTGAATCATATTAATTGTACGATGTGCAATTTGAAATTCTGGCAATGTTAAGGTCAGAAACGAGCCAGCCGGAAGACTAAGCCAATCAGATGGATCTAGTCGAATATCTTCTGAGATTGCAGAATCCATATAAAATAAAGCCTTTTCATAATTACGAAGGTCAAAGGCCAGCCAAGACATAAAGAAAAAAGGAGCCCCTTTATGGATAGAACGATACTTTATATGGTCATTATCGAACATTAATTTTAGCAATTTTTCATAATCGTTAAATCTCTCATGGGGACGGTCAGGATATAAAACAATATTACCTGGGCCGAAAGTTTCAAAAAATTTATTTGATCTGTCTGGATCTACAGTGTCTAGCTCCATGTACATTTTTAGTGCTAATTGTTTTAAATTATCAGATAAAAAATACATCTCAGGGTGGGCAGGCAATAAATAAATTTGCTGTTTAGGTGGTTGAGTACTACTTACTGGGCCATTGACTTTCCCTGCAATGGATTCTGCCCTCGTGGTTGTAGTAGTAGTAGTAGATGTACTTGAATCATCAGACATCTTTTTCTCCTTTTTGAATTACGCCCATCTAATTTTAATTTGTATCGTTCTCTTGCGCACACCATTTCTTCCACTTACATTTTAATGCTTATGCCGGCAAACCATCTGACGCTCATCTTTAAAGTGCCGCGCTGTTCAGCAAATCTATTATTTTCTGCACTATATATTTTTATTATTTTACCATAAAAGATTTAATATTACCAAACCGAAACGTTGCTAAACAAATATCTCAAAAAGTATTTTATCATAATCAACTGATGGTGCTACTTTCACTCTTTGTTCTTTGCTTTTTTTCAAAGTGATAAAGCCTAATTCAGAAAGTTTTGACACATCATTATTTACATTTTTAATGTCCCTGTGGAGAATTTTTGCTAATTCATAAATAGATTCAGGTTTTTTTTCCTTAATAGTTTTTAACAAGGCCAATCGTTTATCAGTCAGAATAAATTTCAAGGTATTAATATTTTCAAAATAAATACCTTCTCTTTTTTGGGGAGTTTCTCCTTTATCAATTGCTTCACATGTTTTTTTAAAATCACCTAAAACCTCTTGAGTGGAGGAGATCCCTATTTTAATATTTTTAATTTTCACGTTTATGCTCCTTTTAATTTTTCAATATCTGCCATAAAATCACTTATAAGTTGATCCAAATTGATAAATATATATGGCTCCTCATGCGCATAATAATGCTTATGATCTCCTTTTCCTTCTGCATTGTCATAGCCAACTACCCTTTCAATTTATTATGATTGACTAATTTAGCTCTCATATAGGTATAATGACACCATATATTAGCATTCGTCAAGTAAAAATTTTTTCTTTGGGTAAAGGGACAATTAAATATTGACCGAATCAATAACCTTTTAATAATGGCGGGTTCATTGTTACCTCTGGGCAAGAGGGATCTTATAGAATTTCAGTATACACCTGCCTATGGTTATGCGCCTGCCTACTTCAAAGTCAAATTCTATTCAGGGTATGTCGGAGAGTTCACCAAAAGAATTTATAATACTATCGTTCTTTTCGTAGATAGCGGTGATCCGGATTTCGGAAAAATAATTGTGATTATCTCCCGCTTAAGCCCTCTTGGTTGGGCTCAGGAGCAGATAGCGAAGGTGGTAGGGATAAGTTAGAACAGGATCTCCGAAATTATCGGAAATACCAATTTTGGTGAAATCGATAATTTACTCTCCCATGGCCGAGACATGAACTATATCGCCGGCCATTATCAGGTGGGCCTTGCTCTGGCCTGGGCTTTGCGTCTTGAAGGGAAAAGCGAAAATCAAGTAATTTAGCTATAAGGCAAAAATACTCGCGAGTAAATTTGACACCTATAAAAAATAATAGTAATATTGATGGTATGAAAAAACGTTATCTTACTAAACAAATCCAGACAGATTTGCAGAAAAAAATGGTTTTTGTTGCCGGGGCCAGACAGGTAGGTAAAACTACCATTGCCAAACACATACTCCCTTCACAGGCAGGTTATTTAAATTGGGATATTCCGGAAAATAGAGAGCAAATCTTAAAACAAGAACTCCCCCCCGTTGATATGATCGTTTTTGATGAGATTCATAAATACCACTCCTGGCGAAATTATCTAAAAGGGCTTTACGATAAGATGGCGGGAACCTGCAGGATACTTGTCATTGGGAGCGCCAAATTAGACTATTATCGATATGGTGGAGATTCTCTTCAGGGACGTTATCATTTCCTGAGACTCCATCCTTTCTCTGTTGCTGAATTGAATATCACAACCTTTCATGATTTGATGGATTTTCTAAAATTGAGTGGTTTTCCTGAACCTTTTTTAAGTGGCTCAGAAATTGAGGCTAAAAGATGGTCGCGAGAATATCGCAATTTACTTATTAGAGAAGAGATCACCTCACTGGAAAATGTATCTGATCTGGGAAATCTGGAGCTTCTATTATTAAGGCTACCTAAACTTGTTGGTTCTCCATTATCTATAAACGCCCTCAGAGAGGATTTGCGGGTCAGTCATAAAACAGTTTCAAAATGGTTGAATATTTTCGAAAGACTTTATGCTATCGTCAGAGTTTCTCCATTCGGCGCTCCAAAGATAAGGGCTGTAAAAAAGGAGCAGAAGCATTATCATTATAATTGGTCAACTGTTCCGGAATTGCCCCAAAGGTTTGAAAATATGGTGGCCATGCACTTATTAAAATGGGTGCACTATGAGCAGGATACAAAGGGGCGAGACATTGAATTAAGATACTTCAGAGATATTGACTGCCGAGAGGTTGATTTTGTCATAACAGAGGATTCAAATCCCATCTTTTTTATAGAAGCAAAATGGAAAGATGCTGAAATCGTTAAAGGATTAAAATATCTTAAAAAGCGTTTCCCCCATGCACAGGCCCTCCAAATTTCAGCAGAAGGTAAAAAAGACTATCTGACACCGGATGGGATTCGTGTATGCCCCGCATTGAAATTCTTATCTGATCTGGTGTAAGCTTTTTTTACTGTTGGGAAAAATTTTCCGATTTTGTCTTTTAGCAAAAACAGGAAGCCCTCCCCAATTTTTTTGGGTACTATTGTCCTTTTCTCCATCAGTTGCTGATCAGAAAAATATTGCCCATACAGTGAAATCTTCTTTTGTTATAAATTATAACTTGGTTATAATTTATAGTTATTATTTTTCGGCTTTTCTATTAATATTAGCCTCTCGCCTTCTCACCCTTAAAAGCAAATGGTTATCAGTTAGTATTGTAAAGAATTGGCTCACTTAATTTGAGGATATATATTTACACAATTAATTAGAGCATGAGAGACTTTGTCATAAATTATTTTTGTAATAATATCTATAATACTATATAATTATGTATTATAATCTTTATTCTTTATTTTTTTGAGGGCTTCTCAAAATATTTCAGCAGGCCATAGGCTATGATTAAAACTCTAATGAGAAAAATATTCTTTATTTACCTAATCTTAGTTTGGTTAGCTTCCCTATTAAAAAGCCCGCCGGCAGCAGAATCTTCACTGAATTTCTCCATAAAATTTTAAAAAAAATTAATGATGAAAAAAAAACAATTATCTAAGGTGCTTGAAATAAAAAGCATAATCAAGATTTCATTGATTTTTTTCTTTTACCTATTCTGTATATCCTTAAATACCGCAAATACTAGCTTTGCTCAAGATGAACCGCAAAGAGTGGCCCCTCCGGAAGAAGTTGCGCCAAAATTTATGCCTTATCATTATCTTCATCAGCAACCTGCGCCCCCGCCCGAGGAATTCAGGTATTTATCTTCAGGCAGGGTCGATACAAAAGCTGTTACGAAATCAAGACAAAAAGGTATCAGAGCGCTGGTCTCAGGGATGAAACAATATATTGAGCTTGACAATTTGGTGGTGATCTATACAAATACTGAACAAGATAGTATTACCCAGGAGCGAATTGATATTCTTAAACAAGAAATTGCTGAAGTAAAAGAATTTTTTTGGCGAAACTCGCAACTTACTTTGGATATGGAAATCACCTTTCTCATAATCAACAGATATTTATCCTTAAATCAGTTTTATAAATACGAGGGAAATAAATATTGGTTACGTTTTTGGAGTATAGATGGGGTGCATTCGGTTACTCAAGATCTTATAGATTACGGCGTCAGTGATTACGAGTATGATAGCATCTGGGTGTTTTACGCCTGGAAAAACACAGAGAATGCAGTTTATAAATATAGAGGTGCATCGGTTGGTGTGCATTGTATGGATTGGCTGGGAGACACAGGATATATGGCCATGCCGCTACTTGCTTCAAGGCCTGATTTTGACGATAAAATTATTATTCATGAAAATCTTCATTTGATTGACCGTATTTATGACGCCGGCGGTGATAATTCTTTTCCAAATCCGGATATACCGGGGCTTTATCCTGATGATATCGACGATGGAGTTACCGATGTTAACGCACTGTTTATAAAAAATTGGCCTGTATCAAAATGGTTTGACATGGCTTGGCCTTGGGGAAATGTGCGCAATGTTTTGGATAGCGATGATGATGGTATTCCCGACGCTTCAAATAAACTGGCTATAACTGAAGCCACCTTTTCCAGTAATCCATTTCTAAAAGATACGGATGGTGATGGATTAGATGACCTGCAGGAAGCAACAGTGGGCTTCTATAGGGGTTCCAATCCGAATAATCCCGATACTGATAACGACTTGAAGCCGGATAATGTTGATAAATATCCTTTTGACCCTATCGATGAGAATAGAGTAAAGAAAAGCCCCACCATTGACGGGGTCATCGATTCAGGCGAGTGGGATTTATTTGATTCCATGCAGCTTTCCGACCCTTACGACTTGAGCGTAAGAACCTATTTGAACTGGAATGAAGGGTATATATACTTTGCAGTGAATATTTTAGATGACATGATAAAAATTCCGCAGGATGAGCCATGGTGGGGTGATTCAATTGAGCTTAAAATTGATGCCACAAACGACGGCTTCTTTTATGGTTCGGACAACTATCGTATATTGGCGACCCCTAAGGAAATGAGCGGAGGAAATGTAACTGTAAAAGCTTTCGTAGTAACCAATGGAGAGGAAGATGATGAAATCCTCCCTGACTCTGAAATCATTGCCAAATATTCGGTGAGCGGCACATATTACACAATTGAAATAGCCATTCAGTCCAACACACAATTAGGGTTGGATGTTAAGGAAGGGCTCACCTTCGGCATCCAAACTTTTATAATCGATTATGATACATATCCCGGGTGGCCTGAATATGATTTATTTATAGGCGGAACCTGTGAAAAGGAAAAACCGAGGTTTTTAGATGTAACCTTACAATCAAATGTGGTAAACCCTTATATGGGGAAAACTTTGTATGTGGATGGAGTGGTAGGGGAAGATAGTAATAATGGGCTGAATTGGGGGAATGCCAAATCTACCATTCAAGCAGGTATCAATGCAGCTATGGATGGAGATACAGTTTTAGTAAAATATGGCCTTTACAACATTCTCAATACAATAGACTATTTTGGAAAGAATATCAGGCTGGTGTCAGATGATGGGACTCATACAACGTATGAAACGGCAACAAAAGATGCCTCCTGTTGTTTTATTGACGCAAACTCCGGGGGATGCCAGGGTTTTTATTTTCATTATGGTGAAACATCAGAGGCTGTCCTTATGGGATTTACCATTGAAAATGGAATTGGTACTAATGGCGGAGCTATCCATTGCAGGAATGCTTCACCGACCATTACCCATTGCATTATTAATAATAATTCAGCAGACTATGGCGGTGGAATATTTTGCGGTAATTGTTCGCCAACCATAACCAATTGCACGATCAGCAATAATTTGACCTCTTATAATACAGATAATACGGGCGGTGGAATAGCTTGTTATAATTCCTCCCCGAATATAATTAATTGTAATATCAATAAAAATAAGACTTGCTTCGGAGGAGGGATATATTGCTACAATAACTCTTCGCCGAACATCATTAATTGCCTTATCAAAGAAAATCTAGCTATGGCTTATGGGGGTGGTATTCGTTGTCTTGAATCCTCACCGACTATCACCAATTGTACTATTATTCAAAATGCAGCCAACTATGGGGGGGGAATTGCTTGTCAAAGCTCATCACCGGACATCATTCATTGTACGATCAGCGGCAACACTGTCAATTATGATGGTGGCGGGATTTATTGCCATTTAGATTCATCTACCATAACCAATAGTGTCTTTTGGGGTAACTTACCGAATGAAATCAATGGTAGCACTGTCATCATTACCTATTCAGATATCCAGGGCGGCTATGGTAATTCTAATATTGCGCATAATATAAATGCCGATCCCTTATTCATTGACCCAAATGCGGAAGATTACCGCTTGTGGTTTACTTCACCCTGTATTGATGCCGGTGACCCCAACGCACCCACACTGCCTTCAACCGATAAAGCCGGTAATCCCAGAATTATCAATGCGAAACCCGATATGGGGGCTTACGAATATATGGAATTGCTTACCCTACACCCGGGATTAAATCTGGTGAGTTTTCCCCAGGGGCTTGAATGGGATTACCTGATGGACCACAATGCGCCAATTGTAAAAATACAGGCTTATCAGCCTGAAACCTTAAATTGGCTGACTTTGGCGCCATCGGATCAAGGGAATTTTTCTTTCTCTTTAGTCAGGGGTTGGCTGGTATATGTAAGTCCGGACAAGCCCGATAATATAGATCTTACGTTTCCTTATATCAGCTCCACTTCGGGATTTAATCCGGCAGAAGATCTTTTCCCCGGAATGAATCTGCTCAGCTTTTATTCTTTGTATGAGATGCTCACTGTTCAGTATAGCCAACAACTGATATGGCCAAAGAATGTTTTCCAAAGACTTACCCAAACGACAGGCAAAGACCCTATGTGCATTGTCGGATATGATGGCCATGAAGGCAGATGGCAAGCCACCTATCCCTTCTTTGGCCAGGACGCCGGTTTTACGACAAAACTCAAGAAAGAAGGCTATGTAGCATATTTTAAATAAATTTTGAAGAGATGATTTACCATACCAAACCTAAGAAGGGTTCTATTTCTTGAAGCGCTGCCCTGCATATACAGTCCGTATGCCGCCTATAAGCAGAGAGGTGGGCCAGTTACAGCACTGCTGGTTCAATAGGCTTGGTCACATAATCCTCGGATTCCAGTGTGCATAACGGAGTGCGAATTGTCAGAGATGATGAAGAAGGTAAGGAAAACCTTCAAGAGATCCTCCCAACTCACCTGAAAATGGGCCGGCCGAACTTGGCTTTGAACCCTTTGTTGATGACTGGTCTGCCTACCAAGAACCCTCCTTTCAAATAAATTAAATAGGCTGGAATTGCCACCCATTCCAGTTTGAGCGGAAGTCTATCCAATTTTGCTCAATTTTTTTGTATCCTTTTTTCCTTTTCTCCATCAATTGCTGATTAGAAAAATATTGCTCATACAGTGAAACTTTCTTTTGTTATAAATTATAATTGATGGTCTCGTAAAAAGTCCAAAATGGGGATATATGTACAACATAACTTATTGAATTTATTCAACCCAAATTTTCTAAAAACGACTTTTTACGAATGCATCATAATTTGGTTATAATTTATAGTTATTATTTTTCGGCTTTTCTATTAATATTACCCTCTCGCCTTCTCACCCTTAAAAGCAAATGGTTATCAGTCAAAATCTGAACTTGCTAATCTTATTATTTTTTCTTCTGGTGCCAAAAAAACTGATCGGTTCATCGAAGCACAGATTTATCCTCCAATAACCCGTAAGAATATAAAAAAGATTATTTATGATGCCTCTATCATGTCCACCTAGTCGCTAATAGTCAAAGTGGAATCAATCAAAAAAAGTAATTCTGGCTACGTTTACTGTCAATTCGTCATGGGAGTTACAGCAACCCCTATATTTGTAAAAGGATCGTAACCCATTGTAGGAGTAGTCCATATAATATTGGATAAGTTTGGGGGGACAACAAAATTTGGAAATCCATAATTTTGAAACCCAAACAAAGAGTATGGTTGTCCATAACCATAGTCAAGACCAAGGCCGAGACCAAGACCAAAATACCTACGGTAAGGATAGTATAGACTTGCAGGGTAGCATAGACCAGATAAATATCCAATAGTAAAAAGATTTCCGCTGTAATATGGGATTAGAGAGCTTATTGTAAATTCCGTAGCAGAAATTTCCACCGGCGACATAAATCGCGCGTAAGGATTGGGGTAATATTGTCCTGTATAGGGGGTATAGTTATAGTAGTTATTAGCAAGGTAGTTACCGAAGTTAGGGTACCATTGACATTGGGAGGGAGAGGCAAAAAATAAACTACAAAAGAAAAAAAAGCAACTGAGAAAAAAAACAAATTTATTAAACTTTTTGGCATCTTTCATAAAACACAATAAGTAGTTTACACTTTCTATTGTCATTTCGAGGAGTGAAACGACGAGAAATCTTATATGCCGCATGTTTAAAGATTTCTCACGGAGTTTACACTGAACGTAGTGAATGTGTTCGAAATGACAAAAACTGTAAACTAGAAAATGAAGGATGCCAACTTTTTCATAATTTATCACCATTACTGTCATAATTTTTATGCATATTTGTCCACTCCTGAATATATATACATTAAATTTATCTTATAAGCACTCCACCCGCATTTCTTTACCAGGTAGTAGTATTTAGTTGAGGGCAAAAATTTTATATATCTATTTACTAAGCCAATAATTCATTTTATTCATTATTAAGTACCGCAAAATATGTACCAGAAGATCACCCTTGCCAAGATGACCTCTCCGTACTATGGAAGTGTTCATTTATCTATGAACACTTCCATAGTTATTAAATAGTTATTAAAAAAATTATATACTTAAGACAGTATTTCAGCTTCTAGTTCATCTAAGTTAATATTTTTCTTAGATGCTTTATTTATGGCGTTATTCCCTTGAAGATTATACTTTCCTTGTGCTCCACCCAAAAGAACGTATTTCCCATAATTAAGCCTTTTTAAAAATAGAATCACTTCATCACCAACCCCCAAAGGTGTTTCACCTGCAACTTGAACAAGTTCCTTATTTACTTTCCCTCCTTTAATTATATTGTGTTAATTTTCAAGTCTCAAGATTGCAGATACCTTGTGACTTCCCATCGCTATAGGGCAACCCAGAACTAAATCTCTGCGCAAACAATCCCGGAAAAAAACTGGTGAACAACAAGGACAACAAGGACATAAAGGCCACACCCTTAAAAAAGTGAATGACCCCGAAAATACCATAGTTTTACCCCTCGGCTCATGCTCCTGCTCCAACGATCTTTTATTAAAGGATTTAGTGGAAGATATCTCTTTAAAAGTAAAGACAAAAGCATTACAGTGGCAGTTGTTTTTAAAAACAAAAAAATGAAAGTCTTAGAAAAAATAATTGATAATACTAATGTTACTGTAACTTTTAAAGATGCGCGGGCTCTAATGAATTATATCCTCTCACCCAAACCGGATATACTTGGCGCTATATTAAGACAGGAAGTTGTTTTTGAAGGTAATCTCAACTATCTTTATAAATTTGCCTATATGTCAAGGCGTTTGCAATTAATGGCAACAGGCAACATATGAATAGGTGAACAGGGAAGAAAATCCTTCAGCAAAATGCTGAAGAGGGTGCGCGGGGTCATGAAGGACTTAATGTTTGGAACATAGTTGCTTTCCCCTTTTTAGTTAGTTATCCAGTGGTTTAAATTTCACCCAGCCGTTGTTGAAGTCAACAAAGGTAATATAACCTTTTTTGCCCCAGTGATTTCCGGTTTGAGGTCTGCCATCTTGTTCTATATAACTTTCCCATTGTGGCGCTCTGCCGTCTCCAAATGTAAGGTAGGCTTTGAATTCGAACCAATCGCCTTTGCTGCCTTTCATCCTCGCATCAAATTTCCACCAGTCAGCACCCACTGCGCTATCCCGAATATTGGTTCGGTCATTTTCCGGATCTTCGCCGAAACCATTAACAGCATATTCTTTCTTTGAACCCCATCCGGAAGGTCAGCTTTTACAAGTCCAATCAAGAGCGGAATCCCATCCATCGCTTCCATTGGCCGGATCGTGCGGACCCCAGTCCAAACGAGAATCCTTCCCTTTTCTCTCAATAGAATCAGGGTTTAGCATATTATTATATTTAATAATATCTTCATATCTGTTTGGGTATGAACCAGGAACCAGATTGGCGTCGTGTCCGCCTCTTATGTAAATAAAATCCCCAGGGTTAGTTCGACTGTGAATAAATACTACTGTGCGGACACCCTCAACACCCTCAACATCATCGGCAGATCCTTGCAGGACGACAATTTCATTTTGTGAAAGATCAAAAGTGTGGTAATGTCAACCGAAAAATCACCCACCGTGACAGCCGAAAAATCACCCACCCCAAAATTATAAATTTATAAAATAATTAATAAATAGTAGTCGTCGGGATTGTGGAGAGTGTGGAAAACTCGTCTTTATGAGTTTTC
>DAOURK010000112.1 GCA_030625085.1 Pseudomonadota bacterium | reverse complement strand
ATTATGTTGACAGTTTTTTTAGGGTTATGTTGCCAGCTTTGATAAGTCTTTATTATTAAAGACAATTTTGCCATCCGAAGCTCAAATCAAATACTCCTTTATTTTCATGCCATTAGGGGAACTCACAACCTAACACGTGTTATAAGTGTCGTATTGAAATTATTAGCTATGCATATATGGTGGCTGATCCAGGATCAATTCAAAACCTCCCAAAGGATTTCGATAAATGCCTTATGGATTGGATTGGAAAGAGACTTGATATGCCCCGGCAAACAATTTCCGGCCATTTAACGAAAATGGCAGCGCTGCCATTTTCGTTAAAAGCTGATTTATCAAGAGGTTATACTATTTCTCAGGTCGCTAAAAAGCCCCTTCCTGCCTCTATTTTGGAAAAACAAATGCAACTATTGAATATGAGCCAATGTTCTTTAGTAATCACAAGCTTTTTTGGCAAATTGCAGCAGCATAAAATAGATTTGGTCCTGGCGGCATCAGCCTTTAAGGTTAATAGTTGAAAAGCAGGAAAATCAAACCCTGAAAATAATAATTTTGCTGGTTAAGGCAATACCTCAAGGGCAACAAAGGGTACACTTCCGGTAAATACAAGAAAAAAATAATGTTTCTTTAGCAACGTTTCAGTTTCAATTTGGTAATCTTAAATTTTTATGGTAAAATCATAATAATATAATAATGAAGAAAATAATAGATTTACCAGCGGCGCTTTAAAGATGATCATCAGATGGTTTTATGGCATAAGCATTAAGATTTAAGAGGAAGAAATGGTGTATGCAAGGGGGTTATACAAATTAGAGTTAGATGTGCTATACAGAAGGTAGATATATTCAATATAACAGACGTCTGTATAATCAATCGTTGAACTAAATTTCAGCAAGGTAATAAGAAGCTTATATGGTCAATTACATTGGTTAATGTGGGCCTGCTTCGGCAATTTCTGCAATAAATGACAAGGGATAATTGGAACCATACCCCTTTTGCAAGGGTAAAAATTGGCCATTTACGCCATTAATAAAATAAAAATAGGCCTTGACAAATGAGATTTCGGTTACAATCCCCATAGGCTTATAAAAATAATAATATATTGAATAATATATGTAAGCTGTTAAATAATAAGCGATTCAGTTCAACAAATTTTATCCTAAATGCCGCTGTGCCGTCTTGGTTGACCATCACCGCTCAGGGCATTCCGGATAAAATACTATACGTTCGGTAGCGTGTGTATAATAAAAAGATGTTCAAAAAGAAATTTATGAGATAGTCTATAGACTTATTAATAAGAGATTATTATAATTATCCAGACACCATTTTTAAGAAATATATCAATTTTAAAAATAAGGTTCCGATTATTGATGTAACAAGGCTTCTCACCGGTTCAAGGGACGCCGACACTAAAACATCTTGTTATCCGAGGGCTTAAAGTTTAAATGGGCCTTGGACGTAAAACTTTGTATAGAAACTCTTAGAAAGAAAATAAAAAGCATGAAATGAGTAAAATAAATCTTGAAGAAGTGGAAGAAATTGATGACGTAGAAAAAGAGGATCTCGGATCACCTAAAATTACAAAGCCTTATGACCCTGACAAAATAAAAGTTGATCAGCAGAATGTTAATCTTGGTTTTCTTATTGAAATGCTTGAGAATGATGAGATAGATTTGATGCCTGATTTTCAACGCGAAATGGATTTATGGAATGAAACTCAAAAAAGCCAACTGATTGAATCCTTGCTGCTTGGGCTTCCGTTACCTTCATTTTATTTCAGTGTAGATGACAAAACAGATAAATGGTTAATTGTCGATGGGTTGCAAAGGCTATGTACATTTAGAGATTTTATAATAAAAAAAATTCTTTCACTGAC
Organism: Pseudomonadota bacterium; assembly: GCA_030625085.1. Taxonomy (GTDB): domain Bacteria; phylum SZUA-182; class SZUA-182; order DTGQ01; family DTGQ01; genus DAOURK01. Next base: position 13,772 of record DAOURK010000112.1, on the reverse strand, counting down.
GGGGTTGGAATTTTTAAATGATTTCGAGGGGAAAACTTATAATGATTTATCCAGAGAGGAAAAACGCAAAATAAGTGGTGCAAAAATAAATTATTATGTAATTGAAAAGCAGACGCCCTCAGATGTTAAGTTTTTGATATTTAAACGAGTAAATACTGGCGGTTTGGTTTTGACTCCTCAGGAAATGCGCCATGCTCTTAACCAAGGAATCCCAGCAAAGTTTATTAAAAAATTAGCTAAAGTTGAAGAATTTAAAAGAGCAACTTGCGATAGTGTCAGAACAAAACGAATGGAAGATCGAGATTTTGTCAATCGTTTTGTAGCATTCTACCTTTTAGGCTACGGAGACAATTATGAAGGTGAATTGGACAAGTTCCTTAATGATGGAATGGAGCGTTTAGCAAGCATTAAAAATAACGAGCGCCATAAAATTAAGGAAGCCTTTAAGAAATCCATGCAGCTTTCCTTTGATATTTTCGGTGATGACGCATTTAGGAAAAGGTATGATATTAATGAACCCCGTCGTCGCCCTATTTCAAAAGCAGTGTATGATACTATAAGCGTGAATCTGGCATGGCTGTCTGATGTGCAGCAGAATGCTTTAAAAATAAAAAAAAAAAAATTTCGCTCAAAGGTCATAAGGTTATTTAATGATGATACATTTCATCGTTCAATAACAGCAGCAACAGGACAAAAATTTAATGTTAAAATGCGGTTTGAGAAAATAAAAAACTTAATACAGGAAATCCTTGAGTTATGATAAAAAATTTAAATATTAAAAATTTCAAATCCCATTTCAGCACAGACTTAGAATTATCAAAACTCAATATACTTACTGGATTAAATGGGATGGGAAAATCTTCAGTTATCCAGGCGTTGCTACTGTTGAGGCAAACTTTTCAGAAGAACATGCTTGAAAAAGGGCTTGAACTAAATGCAGAGTTGTGTACCATTGGCGTTGCCGAGGACGCCCTTTATCAATCCGCCGAGGATGATTTAATCGAATTTTCCATCAATTTGGAGAATGATGCCCAACTTAAATGGCCTTTCATGGTGGATGATAAAAAATTATCCGATACATTCCTGAAAATTAAAGAATCGAAAAATAAAAACGAATCCGATTTAAATTCCATCAGTTTATTTAATCAAAACTTTCAATATATAAGTGCTTTTCGAAATGGTCCCCTTCAAAATTACGTAAAAGACACATCCGGTGTAGAACTTTTTCATCAAATATCTGGTAAAGAAGGGCGTTGTGAACTTATCGCCCATTATCTCGACTTTTTTAGACATGACCCGGTAACTGATAAATCCCTAAAAAAAAATCCTGAAGATAAAGACATGGAGCTTATTGTTCAGGTTGCGAATTGGTTAAAAGACATTAGTCCTGAAATTGATATCTATATCGAGGCATCGGAGTCTATCTATAAAGTTTACTATAGTTTTAGCCGTGGTCCCCAAAAAACACCGACAAAAAAATTTAAAGCAATAAATATTGGATTTGGTATTTCTTATGCGCTCCCCATTGTTGTCGCAGCTCTACACATGCCAAAAGACAGTATTGTACTTATAGAAAATCCCGAATCCCACATACACCCAGATGGGCAGGCAAAACTGATGAAATTGATATGTAAGGCTGCCAAAGCTGGGGTGCAGTTTATTATTGAAACCCACAGCGACCATATTATTAATGGCTTATTGGTAGCAACTAAACAAGGATTGATAGAATTAAGTGATTCGAAAGTTTATTATTTTGATAGAAATGTAGCTTCTCATGCCACTGAATCAACCCACTTGCCCATTTTGCCCGGCGGTAAAATACTAAAACCGCCCAAGGGTTTCTTTGACCGGCTGGACAAAGATATGAAAAGGTTAATGGGGTTTTGATATGACACAAGTTAATCTTTTTCTTTTACTGCCGGAAACAAAACCTACAAATAGGTGGATGCGATCTATACGAAAAATAGATACGTATAAAACCTTAATACAAGATCTGGAAATAATAATATTTGAAATCATAACCATTGAAAAATATAAAGGGTTTTATGATGCAAAAAATATAAATGATTTTCTTTGCCTATATGATCCGCTGGAAGATTCTTATCCCAATCCACCAAAGAGACGCCTTCAAAGTGTGCTTTTCAATAATGCTTTTATCAACTGGCGGGAAGAGGCAACTCAATCACCGAATGACGATTATCAGATTTTTAATCAGCCTATAAGCGACAACACCATCTGCGAAATTGCGGAACGGAAAAATAAGGTCGGCAATGATAAATACGCTCTTTTAAATCATCAGGCTTGTACCATTAACACAATGATTGCTGTGACTATTAACGAAGAAAGATCAGCTATAGAAATCGATAATTTAAAAGATGAAAAAGAGATTTCTGAGTGGTTTGCTCAAAATAGACTGCCACCGCGAAATTTTAATATCAATCCAAAACATGGCGAAAATCTACAAGATATACGGACAGTAAATGGGGAAACAATAAGTCCGTTACGTTGTTCCTGTCAAAGGGCTAAGACATTGCTTGACACTGCCATCGGCAAATCCAAAAAACAGCTTTATAACATAGACCCCGATTATGATGAAATAATTGTCTTTAAACATGAAGGCCCCACCCCTCAAAATCTGTATCATGGTTATTATGTACCAAAAAATGCTGAAGAAGTTCCCCTTGATATTAGAAAAAAACTTACAAAAAAGTTATAATCAATTCAGGATTCAGTAAGATAACCATCAATTGAACAATATTATCAAATATATAATAAAAGAAAACGAACGGGGAACCATCAAGTTGAATTCGCGATCGAACGAGTGAAATTAAGAGCCGCTAAAAATGGGCATAATTTGTCAGTGCAAGAAATCAGACGCCGATTCCGAAGAAGTTTAGACAATTTCGAAAAAATATATAAACCTTTGGCTGATACCTGGATTGTTTATGATACGTCAGGAAACGTTCCCATAATTATTGATGAATCGGAGTAAAAGGAATGGAAAAACATAATAAATATACTCTATTAGGTTTTAAGGCCTTACAACGTGCAGCTGCTAAAGTCGCTGAAAATGCTAGAAAAAATAACCTCAAAATCCCCATATGGAAAAATGGGCGCATTAAATATGAAATACCAGAAATAATCACCGAACAAGTCAGTGCAGCGGAACGTCAATAAAGCCGGCGTCCGCTGACTTCTGCGTTGACAGGTATGAATTTATGAGACGTTTTGATAAATGAGAACATGCAGTCATGCAGTATCGCATCTTAACAGATTCCATACTCGTTATACATTTACTGTTTATCCTCTTCGTAATTCTAGGAGGCTTTCTTGCATTTTATAAGAGGTGGATTGTTTGGGTTCATCTTCCTGCAGTTATATGGGGCGTATGTATCGAATTGTTTGGTTGGATGTGTCCTTTAACTCCTCTTGAAAATTGGCTGCATTATGCTGGTGGTCAACAAGGTTATGAAGGTGGCTTTATTGAGCATTATTTATTGCCATTAGTATATCCTGAAAATTTGACCAGAAGTATACAAATTGTTCTCGGACTTAGCGTTTTGGTTATTAATACTGTTGTATATTGCATTTGGCTATCACGTAGTAGACAATTAAAACGTAAAAAACATATAAAGGTGTAGGTGTCTAACTGTTTAACACTCTGATATTAAAAACAAAATTGCCGAACAATTCATTTAAGGTGCCCTCACTTAGCCATCAGTGATTTGGGACACCTATTCTAATTCGGGTGTGAGGCACCTTAATTCGAGCAAGGTCAATGAAACAAAGGCAACCCTGAAGGGTGAACCTTTGAAACTGTGAATGCTTAAGGATTATCATGATAGTTTTGTAATACTTTTTGCCAAGAAGATAAAAAATCCTCCACAGGTCCTTCTGAAAAGATAGGGGGGAATATCTTCACTGTAATGGTTGTTTTATGGAAACCAGGATTTTCCCGTGAGTATAACGCCTTTGATCCTTGAATATAAACCGGTACAAGAGGGGCATTCGTATATTTGGCAACATAGCCGATACCTCTTTTAGGCCCTTCAATATTTCCTGAAATAGAGCGCCCACCCTCAGGGAAAACACACATAATTTTCTTTGAGGCAAGGGCCTGATAAAAGTATTGAAGCGATCGAACGGCAGTATCCTGAGTGCCCGTTAAAATAACACGGAAGGGTTTTCGAATCAGGGAAAGTGGGAAAGTGGAAAAATATTTAGGAATTGAAACAAAGTAACATTGGTTAATAATTTTAAAAGGGAAAAGAGTACCAATAAGTAAACCATCAATAAACGATACATGATTTGGGGCTATGATGTATGGGAAAGGCAACATTTCCATATTTTCTTTTCCCTCTACCTGAACATGGAAAAGAATTGTAAAGAGAATTTTCCCGATTAAATGGATACAATAGCGCATGATTACCTCAAAAATTTTATTGCCCACACTAACGTGTTTGTCTAGTGGAGGTTCCGGGGGTGAGGTGATAGTGCTTTTTAAGGATATTTCTTCAAGAAGGTCTTCGTCGGTATAGACTTTTTGAGGGATGAGCTTTTTTAAATCCTTGAGGGTAAAGATACCGGCCGCCTGCTCATCGAAAAATTTTACTTTAAATTTTTTCTCAATAGACGAAACAAATTCAAGTTTAGACAAGGAATCCAAGCCCAGATCTGTTTCAAGATGGGCTGAAAGTTCAGGTACCTTTTTCATCCTTAAGATGTCCTTTACTATCATTAAAAATGGGTCTTGAGTGGTCTCTTCTTCAATCGTATTATCGACCATGGCTGATAATAGCTTTTGCCGGAGGGATTCAGCAACTTGGTAACGCTTTATTTTCCCGAGGGATGTTTTTGGTAACTCCGTTTCAATAAGTTCAATTCTTGAGATCCTTTGATAAGGCGGTAAATTTTGGCCTGTGGTCTCAAGATCAAATTTTATATCCTGATATATACTGATGATTTTATGTTGAATAAAATATTCTTTATTTGGATAAACCACTGCCGTCAGGGCCTCTTTCCCCTGGCCTTTTAATAAAACAATACATAGCTCTTTCATCATTTTTGACTGTAGATATATTTTTTCAAGCTCCTCAGGATAGATATTTTTTCCATTTGAAAGAACAATCATTTCATCCTTTCGGCCGGCAATAAAGAGAGACCCTTGCGAATCTAAATAACCAAGATCACCTGTATGAAACCAGCCGTCTGTAACAGCTTTTTCTGTCAGATCAGCTCTTTGATAATATCCCATCATTACATTGGGGCCTTTGATAAGAATTTCTCCATGAGAGTCCTTATTTATTTTTTTTGCTATGGAAATTTCCACCCCCGGGGCCGCTTTTCCCACAGAGCCTGGGATGGGATTATCAATAGAGTTCATGGCCGCAATAGGAGAGGTTTCGGTGAGCCCATAAGCTTCAACAATTGTAAAACCAAGGCTTGTCAGCTTCTTATGCACATCAATATCTAAACGGGCTCCACCACAGGAAAAATAGCGAAAAGAGGGAAACCCTTCATGCAGTGAGTTGAAAAAGATTTTTCCAAGATTGATGTTCCATGGACGAAAGAAGGCGGCTATTGAATAGAGAATTGAAAAGGGAAGTTTTTTCCTTTGAGGTAAAGATCCTATAGTATCAAAAACTTTTTTACAAAAAAGCTCTAATACTCTTGGAATAGCCACCAAAATAGTACCGTTGTGGATTTTAACAGCTTTGAAAATATCCTCACCTTTAAGGGAGGCAGGATAAATCAAGGTTGCCCCAAAATAGAGGGGGACCAGGACTGTACAGGTAAAAGGATAGACATGATGAAGGGGGAGAATGGCTACAACTTTGTCAGTTGAAGTTATAAGGCCTTTCAGAGAGGAGAACATTTTCAGGTTGGAGAGAAAATTTTCTTCACTCAGCATCACTCCTTTCGGATTTCCAGTAGTGCCTGAAGTAAAGATCATTGACATGGGCTGACCAGGCTTTAAGGGTTGAATACTTATTTTTGTATCATCACTTTTCGCTCGAATATCTTCAAGGAAAAGTATTTTTTTGACTTTCGGAAAATAAGAGGCAAATTTTTTTTCAGTAATAATAAGAGATGGTTTGGCAAATTCAGTTATAGTTTCAAATTGGGTTTGTGTGTACCCAATGTCTCCATGAATTAATGTATGACCACAGCAATGGGCCCCTAAATAGGCAGCAGGCCATCCGGGTGAATTTTCAGCAACAAGCAGAATTATGCTGTGAGAAGGGATATTTTGTTCATCAATGGCTTGAGAAAAGGCCTTCACTAACTGCATGAATTGCTTATAAGAGGTCCTTTTTTCAAAGCCCTTTTCGTAATAGATAAAGGCAGTTTTATTTGCGTATTTTTCAGATACAGCAAAGATTTGTTGCGCTATGGTTTCCATTTTCTCACCATTAAATTTATATCCCAAACTCCTGCTCAAACTACATAAAAAAATATAGTGAAATAATGACTGAGACTACCTGCCAGCACGAACAGATGCCAGATACCATGGAAAAGATGCACCCTTTCATCCAGTGAGTAAAAAACTACACCAAAGGTATAAAATATTCCTCCCAATAGAAGCCAGACGAAGCCGGTAAGAGTTAACCCCAGCAATAAAGGTTTGAGCGCTATCAAGGCGAGCCAGCCTAAAAAAAGATAAATAACCACTGATAAAACTCGATGCCCCTTTTGTGGCAACGATTTCAAAACAATCCCCAGGATCGCTAGACCCCAGATGACTCCTAATATTGCCCATCCCCATCCACCACGTAAGGTGACCAGAGCAAAGGGAGTATATGTGCCGGCGATCAGAAGATAAATCGAGCAGTGATCAAGTTTGCGGAAAACCCTTTTCGCCTTTCCCTGCAAGCTATGATAAAGAGTAGAAATAGTATAAAGTAAAAAGAGGGTAACCCCATATATGCTAAAGCTTACAATTTTCCACGGATCTCCCTGACGCGCTGCCGGCACAACCAACAAAACAAGACCGGCGAGTGCAGCCGTCGCCCCAATTAAATGACTGATACTATTTATTCGTTCCAATTTATCCATTCGCCTCTCCCTTTAAAACCGTCAACCATTGTAGGTCGGGTAAAACCCGGCGTAAAAACTTTAAAAACTCATATCCACTTTTATTGTATCATATGTTCATATAATGGATCTCGATATAATGGATCTCGGCATTTTTGCTTTCTATTATATTGGCATACTCAACAAATATATTGGCATACTCAACAAAGATTCTATCTTAAAGGCGGATAGCAAAGCCTGTAACAATAAAGGTTATTTTTTTAGCATCACTACCTTCCCCCTTTGCCATAACGATTCTAAAAATACTCCCATCCGGAAATATAAAGGTAAATTACGCCAATATTAGCCGGCGTTTGTGGGTTGTACTAAAAATATATAGGGCCTTTAATAGTTCATACTGTGAAAGAAATAAAATGGCGGATAAAATTAAAAAATTGTGGCCTCATCTGGAAAATAAATCAAAAAAGTAAATTAAAAATCATATACATAGTGAACCCGCAATGTACAAGTCTGGCTATTAGCGCGGCAAAATATTGGTATTATCAGCTTTTAACAGCATCCATTAATCCTGGTTGTGCGGCAGTTAATTATGTTGTAGTAGATTTCTCAACAAAACATTGGTACTATAAACTTGAAAAGGCAGGTTACGATCCAAGTAAAAAATCTATCTTTTAGACGCCTTCACAATCCGGTTAATTCTGAGTTATATGAGAAAAAACAAAAAAATACTGTAATTACTAAATATGAGAGTCTTAAAAAATCTTTTTGAACAAAATAAGAAATGGGCAAAAAAGGTAAAAGAGTCTGAGCCTGATTTCTTCTTAAAGCTTTCAAAACAACAAAATCCTGAATATTTATGGATTGGTTGTTCGGATAGCCGCGTGCCGGCAAATCAAATTGTTGACATGCTGCCAGGGCAAATATTTGTTCACAGAAATATTGCCAATGTTGTAGTTCATACGGACTTGAACTGCCTGTCAGTTATTCAATACGCCGTAGAAGTATTAAAGGTAAAACATATTATTGTTTGCGGTCATTATGGTTGCGGTGGTATCCAGGCAGCCATGGAGAATAAAGATCACGGGTTAATTGACAATTGGCTTCGACATATAAAGGATGTTTATCGCTATCACCAAACTAAAATTGACGCACTTCAAAGTGAAATAGATAAAATTAATTTACTGTGTGAGCTTAATGTCCTTGAGCAGGTAACAAATATATGCCATACATCAATTGTACAGAGTGCATGGAAAGCCGGACAGCAATTGGCAGTTCATGGTTTGATATATAGCATTGAAGATGGGATATTAAAAGATTTAAAAGTTTGCATCACAAAGTTAGATGAAATATCTCAGACTCACAGGATACAATAGCACTTTAATCAATATAAACCGGAACGGCTAGTCAGTCCGCCAATGGCGGCGATAATAAAATTTTGTAGGTTCACTGGTGACTTTTTTTGGTGCGCTTCATTCGGCCGGGTGATCGCGAAACATACATTATATGGCTTGATTTATTAACTACAAATATTGAGGATGATATCTATGAACATGAGAAGAGTTACATCTCTTACAACCTTTCTGTCGTTTTTTGTTGTTCTGCTGACAAGTATTGTTTTGTATATTGTTCCGCAAGGTCGTGTTGCATATTGGGCAGACTGGCGATTATGGAGTTTGTCAAAAGAGCAGTGGGGAGCTATCCATATTAATGTCGGTTTCCTTTTTTCATTATCGCTTTCACTGCACATTTATTATAATTGGAAAACTATTGTTCTGTATCTCAAAAACAAGGCCAAACAGGTAAAGGTGTTCACTAAAGAATTCAACGTAGCCCTCATATTAATTTTAATTTGTATAATTGGGACATATGCCGAAATCCCTCCGTTCTCAACAATCATAAAAATAAGTGATGAATTTAAAGAGTCTGCCGCCAAGAAATATGGTGAGCCGCCATACGGACACGCAGAACTCTCATCGATTAAAACTTTTGCAAAAAAGATGGGTATTGATTTGAAAGTCGGAATCACATTACTGAAAAAAGCGGGATATAAAGTTGATAATGATACACAAATTCTAAAAGAAATCGCAATGAATAGCGGTGTTTCTCCGCAACAAATATATTTGGCAATGGCCCCGGCATCAGATAAATCATCTGTATTTTCGGGCAAAACTCAAACACTGCCGGAAACACCTGCCCCAGGGACTGGAAATCTTACTTTAGCAGACTTTTGCAGTCAGCATAATCTAAATATGAAAGTTATTATAAGGTCGCTAAAAGAATTGAACATTACGTCAAAAGAAGATATGACTATTAAGAAAATTGGGAAAATTAATAAAATAAGCCCTATTGATATTTATGAGCAAATAAAATCAATCGTTGAAAATCGCGGTGTAAATCAGGCAAATGAAGCAAATGAAGACATTAGAAATTGAATGGAGACATCTTGATAAAGAAGGCAATACCTGCATCCGATGTTCAGATACAGGCGAAGCACTTCACAAGGTTGTAGCAGAAATTGCGGAAGAATGCAGGCCATGCGGTTGGGATATCAAATTCAGAGAAACAAAATTAACAAAAAAAGAAATTTCAGAATCAAATATTATCCTATTAAACGGCAAGCCAATAGAGAAGATTTTACCAAATGCGGTTGCGGGTGAGAGTCATTGTCAGTCTTGCTGTGAATTAACCGGCAATTCATCAACAAGCTGTCGAACAATCGAGTCTGACGGGAAAGCATACGAAAGTATTCCCTCATATCTTATACGCCAGGCAGTATGTGCAATAGCTCAATGTTGTTAAAAAAAATGCCTAATCGTGCGAAACATACATTAGCTGTGAGAGGGCGGTCGGGGTAACTGGCCGTTCTATCTCGATTCTGTGTTGAATTAAGCGCTTACTCTGAATGTCCATACGTGATCAGTTATACCCGCAGCCATTGCAGGTGTTTTAGGTTTCCGGAGGCATTGCTTCTGAAAAAAGGAAGGTTAAGATGCCGTCAAGGAGGGTCGCCTTAAAAGGTTCACTGGTGATTTTTTTTGGTGCGCTTCAATTGGAATAACTCCTCCCGTTCTTTTTCTTCCAGCGTATTTTCAAGAAATTTAATTGTTTCCCTGTATTGAGGAATAAACAAATAGCTCAAAGCGTTAGCCAGTCGCTGGGTTTTTTTTAGCTCTGTGGCCAACCTGAAAAGTGAAATCTCTAACTCAGCCAGTTTGGCCAACTTTGGCAGAAGCACAGTAAACAGATTTACCGCTTTGTCCAAACCGGCTGAGGTCCCCTGTAATCCATAGATATTATAAGGTTTATCTTCCCGGGCATAGCTCACAGGGGAACCATCACACCCATAATGCTTTTGGGCCGCACTTTAATTTCCTCTCTTGAAGAAAGGGCCAGCGCCGCCTTACGCACACCCTTTTCCCCCGAGGCCATACATGCCTTTTCATATGCTCGATAAGCCTGCTGAAGATTTTTTTCTACTTCTTGTTTCCAGGTTCTATAGTCTTCTATTAGCGCCATAACTTCCATGACTAAAACCTCGCGTTTCTGCTCCAAAAGCTCATGGCCTTCCCTGGCAAAAGCCAATTCTTCCTTGATGGCTAATAAATTGCTTTTAGTGGCCGAAAGATTTAGTCGATTGGGCATTCTTTCTTCCCCTCTTGGTTTTGCGGACAATACTTTTGGATTTGTTCTTCAGTAACCCGAATTAATTCTTCCTTGGGTAACAAGGCCGCAATTTTCCAACCAAGGTCCAGCGTTTCTTCAATACTTCGGTTTTCATTGTGCCCCTGGCGGATAAATTGCTCTTCAAATACCCTTCCAAATTCCAGGTATTTTTTATCCTGCTCCGATAGCTCGTCTTCTCCAATGATCGAGGCCAGTGTTTCCACCTTTTTTACTCGAGAATAAGCTGCGTAAAGTTGATTGGAAATATTGGCATGATCCTCCCTGGTTTTCTTCGCTCCAATTCCATCATTCATCAACCGGGATAAACAGGGGAGCACATTGATGGGGGGATAGATGCCTTTTTTGGCCAGGTCGCGATCCAGAACAATCTGCCCTTCGGTTATAAATCCGGTCAGATCAGGTATCGGATGGGTAATGTCATCATTGGGCATGGTCAAGATGGGGATCTGGGTGATGGAACCTTCGCGGCCGATAATTTTACCGGCCCTCTCATAGATTGAGGCAAGATCACTATATAAATAACCGGGATATCCTTTTCGGCTGGGCACCTCGCCTTTTGCACCGGAGATTTCGCGCAAGGCTTCACAATAATTGGTCATATCAGTTAGAATAACCAGCACGTGCATGCCATGATCAAAAGCCAGATATTCGGCCATGGTCAAGGCTGATTGGGGAGTCACCAGCCGCTCAATAGAAGGATCATTAGCCAGATTGAGAAACATAACCACACGAGAGAGGACACCGCTTTCTTCAAAGCTCTTTTGAAACATATGAGCCACTTCATTTTTTATTCCCATGGCAGCAAAAACTACGGCAAATCGTTCATTTTGGTTAGAAATTCTTGCCTGCCGGACAATCTGGGCGGCCAGTTCATTATGGGGCAAACCGCTTCCGGAAAAAATGGGTAATTTTTGGCCCCGCACCAAAGTATTCAAGCCGTCAATGGCGGAGATGCCTGTCTGAATAAAGTCCTCTGGATATTTTCGTGCAATGGGATTAATAGGCGCTCCATTGACATTACGCCTCTCCCGGTAAATTGGCGGGGGTCCACCATCAATAGGCATACCCAGCCCATTAAATACCCGCCCGAGCATATCCAACGAAACAGGGACCTGCATGGGCTTCCCATGGAATTGGACCCTGGTTGAGGAAATGGTCAGTCCTTCAGTCCCTTCAAAGACCTCTATTAAGGCTGAAGACCGGCCTACCGTCAGTACACGGCCGTGGCGGACAGTATTGTTTTTAGTCCGGATTTCCACCACTTCATCAAAGCCCACCCCGCAGATATCCTCGATGAACAGCAATTGTCCAACTACCTTGGAAACTCCGATATATTCTTTTCCCAACATATTGTTCATAGCACGGCCCGACTTTCTTTTTCTAATTCGTTCATCTCATTGTCTATTTGCCTTAGCAAAAGATCAAATTGCGCCAGAGATTCATTTGAAATTTTTTCTTTCATTCGATTAATTTTATTTAAAACGTTAAGTTCCCTAATACTGTTTAAGGGAATATGAAACTTGATAATTTCTTTGGCGCGGTCATAAAAACGTAAGATAATTTTAAGCATCAGAAATTGTTTTTTCGGCACAGCAAACATATCTATCTCATCAAAAGCGTTTTGCTGTAAAAAGGCATTTTTTAATAACTTTGCTCCTTCCAACACCAGGCGCTGATGGTCTGGCAGGGCATCTTCACCAATCAACTTGACGATGCGCTGCAATTTATAATCTTGCTGTAAAATCTGCATAGCCTCATCCCGCAAAATTTTCCATTCCGGGTCCACTTCCCGCTGCCACCAACCCTGGACTAAATCCAGATATTCACTATAGCTTTCCATATAATGAATGGCCGGGAAATACCGGGCGCTGGCCAGCCCTTTATTCAATCCCCAGAAACAGCGCACAAATCGTTTGGTATGCTGAGTTACCGGTTCGGAGAAATCTCCGCCGGGTGGTGATACGGCGCAAATAGTGCTGACCGAGCCGGACTTGCCGCAAAGCGCTTTAACCCGTCCGGCCCTTTCATAAAACTTAGCCAAACGGGAAGCCAGATAAGCGGGGAATCCCTCCTCAGCAGGCATCTCTTCGAGCCTTCCCGAAATTTCCCGCAGGGCTTCGGCCCATCTGGAGATGGAATCGGCCATAAGGGCTACATCGTACCCCATATCGCGATAGTATTCGGCTATGGTAATTCCCGTATAAATGCTGGTTTCTCTGGCTGCCAGGGGCATATCGGAAGTATTGGCAATCATGATAGTCCGTTCCATAAGGGGGCGACCCCGTTTGAGGTCCATCAATTTCGGGAAATCCGTTAACACGCCGGTCATTTCATTCCCCCGCTCACCGCAGCCGATGTAAATAATAATGTCCGCATCACACCATTTTGAGAGTTGATGCTGAGTGATTGTTTTTCCTGTGCCGAAGCCCCCCGGAATCCCTGCCGTGCCGCCTTTGACTAGAGGAAAAAAAGTATCTATGACGCGCTGCCCGGTAATCAAAAGTTCATTCGGAATCAAACGGCGCAGATATGGCCTGGCCAGACGGACCGGCCACCTCTGGAGCATCATAACCTCACGGGGGCCGGAGGCAGTCTGTATTTCGGCTATTGGCTCATCAATGGCATATTTCCCACCTCCGTGAATATAGTTTAAGTTTCCTTCAATCTGCGGGGGTACCGGAATACGATGTTCAAAAAGAGGGGTTTCCAAAACAATACCCAGAATGCTTCCCTGATTTACATATTGCCCTGCTTTAACCTGGGGGATAAATCCCCATTTTTTTTCCCGGTCCAGGGGCCACAGTTTCACTCCCTTATGAATAAAACTTCCGCTCTGTTCATACAGTTGCTTTAACACCGATTTTCACACCTTTGTTAATCGTCATAATTATACCCAATCGTCAAAAGCATGGACTGTATTATTATAAATAAACTGGAAAGCCCAGCTCAAAACCTTCTAAAATAGGTAATCTTATATGCACGCTTATTTATTCAGTATTTTGCCTAAATTTTTGATTTAAAATTAATGACTATGGAAAAAGTTTCAGATTTAT
>DAOURK010000072.1 GCA_030625085.1 Pseudomonadota bacterium | reverse complement strand
ATGAATAGAAATTCTAAACAAAAAAAAATGATAAAAAAAATTCAAAAAATTATCAAAGATGTATATTTTCCAGAAAAGTTGATAGATATCTTTAAATTTAGATTAACTGCTTAAAATCCAACGGGAGTTTTTTTCTATAGGAGTAAACCGTGGGTATTCTGGCATACTTATTGGAGTAGTAAAACTGGTGAGAAGAAAGATGGTCCATTTCGAGATCGCAAAAGGATAATGAGAACTCTTTGTAGAAAAGCAGGTGTTAAATATTTCCGATATCATGCATTAAGACATTTTGGTGCTTCACTTATGGAGAATAGTAATGTACCAATCGGATCAATTCAAAGAATCTTGGGGCATGAAAATCGTACTACAACTGAAATTTATCTGCACAGTATAAGTGAAGCTGAACGAGTAGCAATGTCTATTTACGAGCAAGCTCAACAAAATCCACACACAAATCCACACACAGAAAAAATAAGGGGTTAAGCCTTTCGACCTAACCCCTTGATTTAATTAGTGAGCCGTGCTGGGCTCGAACCAGCGACCCTCTGCTTAAAAGGCAGATGCTCTACCGACTGAGCTAACGGCCCTTTTAAAATTTTTTTTATTTAAAAAATGAGTAGACTATCTAAAATCTTGAAAATTATAGTGACTTTCGGCCTGTTTGTCAATATTCATTACATGAAGGGCGAAGTTTTTTTTACATTTCGCTCAGATGTAACCATTGATCAAGCAATGAATCTTTCATTATGATGGTTTCTTCCCTTTGATAGCCGGTTGAGATGATCGATATATCGATTTCCAATAGATCGCGTAATCGGTTTATATAGTCCTTGGTTTTTTGGGGAAGGTCTTCATAGGATTGAGTACCCTGAGTTTTAGTTTCCCAACCCTTTACATCTTCATAAACAGGCGTGCTTTTTTCCAGAATTTCGGTTTCATAAGGGAATTCCCGCAAAATTTCCCCTTTCCATTTATAGCCGGTGCAAATTTTAAGGGATTTCAGGGAGTCCAATACATCCAGTTTAGTCAGGGCAATAGTTTTAAATCCATTGATGCGAATTGCATATTTCAGTACTACAGCATCAAACCATCCGCACCTTCTTGGTCTTCCAGTAGTGGCCCCAAACTCTTGTCCTTTTTGCCGGATGTGTTTCCCTGTTTCATCGTGAAGTTCTGTAGGGAAGGGGCCATTACCCACCCGGGTAATATAGGCCTTACTTACTCCCAAGACACCGTCAATAGATTGTGGACCGAATCCCAACCCCAGACAGGCTTGGGCAGAGATACAATTAGAAGAGGTGACAAAGGGATAGGTGCCGTGATCTATATCAAGCATAGCGCCTTGGGCCCCCTCACAGAGAATATTTTTACCCTCGGCAATGGCTTGATTTATCATTATTGAGGTGTCAGTCAGATAATTTTTTAGTTTATCTCGGTAGCCATTGTATTGTTCGAATAGCTCTTCAGTGGAAAAACCCGAAGAGTTAAAATAATTTTTCAAAAGGAAATTTTTTTCACTAAGAGCATTTCGGATATTTTCCTGTAAATTTTTTTCAGACAACAGATCCCCTATACATAATCCGCTTCTGGCCGCCTTATCCTCATAAGAAGGCCCAATGCCTCTGCCGGTGGTGCCTATCTTGCCTTCCCCTCTTTTTTTCTCTCTTTCTAAATCAAAGGATTTATTATAGGGCATAATGAGATGGGCACGTTTGCTGATTCGTAAATTATGTGGGGTAATCTCCGCTCCTTGCCCTTTCAACTCCTCCATTTCATGAATTAAGGCAGCAGGGTCAATAACAACACCATTTCCAATGATACATGTTTTTTTGGGATGAAGAATGCCGGTGGGGATTGAGTGCAAAACATATTTTTTATTCTTTATATATACGGTATGCCCCGCATTGTGTCCTCCCTGGAAACGGGCAATGATATCAGCATATTGAGAAAGCAGATCAATGACTTTCCCTTTGCCTTCATCACCCCACTGGGCTCCTACAACTACAATATTAGCCATTTTTATTCCACCATTTATTAGTAATTAATATTTGAAGTAATTTTCTTAAAATAAGGGCACTATGAGAAATTTATCCTGCCTTAATGCTGGCAGGAAGGATAAAGTAATCGGTCAATAATATAATCATGTTGAGACAAAACCCTTTATTAATATCATTTTTTTGGTTATTTGTCAATTTGTTTTTGTGTTGATTTGACTTGCATTATGGCGTGATAGTTTAAAACGCCGGTTCAGCAAGCCCTATTGATTATATGAATATATTTACAATAACTGTGCAAAATCCCTTGCTGAAACTAAAATTTGATTATATAATAAACTTGTCTATTTTTAAGTACTAATCCTATAACAATATTTTTTTATGATACTTAAATTTATTACTATTTTAAAATTGTAATTTAAAAACGTAGGAATTTTCATTTTATTTATGCGGCTTTCCAGCCGATCATTAGTTCGTAATTCGTAATTCGTAATTCGTAATTCGTAATTCGTAATTTGTAATTTGTAATTTGTAATTTGTAATTTGTGCTTTAATTAATTACAATTTGAAATTTATATATTTATGGCAATTGACCGATTAGATTTAAGCTGGAATGAAAAATTACGTAGATCTCTGTATGAAGTTTTAAGAGCTGAATTAGATGGAGATCTCATTAAATATGCGTTGATTGATTCATTTAAAAATTTTCAAAGCAACAATCATCCCTACCCCTTTGTTGAAATGCGGGAACTGAAGCCGAAAGCCAGGATTATTGACCGTGAGTATGAATATCAGAACAGCTTTTTGGTTTTATTTAGTGAAGGGACCATCCCCGACAAACACAAAAGATATATTCGGTTTCTCGATTCTAATAAAGTAACCAAAGAAAATCTCTTATCTTGTCTGGATTTTAAAATTTCCGATGATTTTTCTTTAAATATTAAATATTTTGAAAGTCCTCAATATAAAAAATTATTTTCTTCTCTTTTGCCTGTTGATTACGCCCTTTTGTTACAAAGAGATGCTGCGGTCAAATCAAAAAATCGTTATGTGCTTTCACATTTTCATGTTAAAATAGATTGGCCAGTAGCTGACGCTGCTGAAGATTTGGGTAAGGAACTTCGTTATCTAACGAAGGACCTTTACGAACGAGGGGAGAAACATGCAGAAAATGTGCAACAGAAGTTATTTGAATATTTTGGGTTTCATCATTCTGTAGGAGGCAGGAGGACTGCAGCGGTGGTAGCAGCTCAATTTATGCGGCGGATGAATTTTTTTTTCACCATTTATGTGGCCAGCTCAGGTTCTCGTTCCCTGACAAAAATTACAGATGATAATACATCTCGTTATTTATTAATAAAACTGAGCAATGAGGAAATACAAGAGTTGGCTAAAATAAATCATCTGCGATTTGATACTTTCCAAAAACGATTTATCATTCATAGAGAAAAAGAGTATGGAGTAGGAATTTTTCTTACTGTTTATGGCGACACTATATACTCGAACCCTCCTGGTGATGGAAAAGTGCGGTCTTTAAATCCTGATTATCGATGGTTAACCGTTGATCACCAATTACTGATCCCCAAACCATCGGCTAAGGACGTTCGTCCGATCAGTTACCCGGTGATTTATTCAGTATGAGGTTCGGTAAAAATATAAAGTTTGAATGTGGGGGTTTAAAATAATATGGAATTTAGAATAGCTAGAGATGAATTTTTAAGAGGTGTCAACATTGTCCATAATGTAGCCATTATCAAGGGGACCAAGCCTATCCTTTCTCACCTCTTGTTTCAGGCTAAAGATAACCGAATTTATTTGTATGGAACGGATTTAGAAATAGGGATCAAAGCAGAAGCAGAAGCACAGATACTTAAGGAGGGCAGTATCTGCCTTTCCGCCAAAATGATATCCGATATCCTTCGGGAGTTACCATCGGAATCAGAGGTCCATTTTGTGTTAGAGGAAAAGAATCAGGTTAAAATTACCTGTGGGGAAATTTGTTTTCATTTACTCGGCCTGCAGGCAGAAGAATTCCCTCCCTTCCCTCAATATGACTCAGGAGAAATGGTCAGTATCCCCAGTAATACATTAAGGGAGATGATTCTGAAAATTGGTATTACTGTTCCGATGATTGAACAGAAGCATCTTAGCGCACCAAATGGGGCATTACTTGAAATCACTGAGGAATTCATGGAGATGATGGGGACAGACGGGCATCGGCTTTCCTATATTAAAAAACCCGGGGTTAAAGGCTTGAAAAATAAGGTGAAGGTCATTTTTCCAAAAAAATCTATGAATGAATTGAAACGAATTTTAGATGATACTGTAAATGTGGAAAACATCTCGGCAGGTTTTTTTGAAAACCAAATAATTTTTAAAATCGGCACTACTGAATTGTTTTCGAGGCTGCTTGAGACCTATTTCCCAAATATCCGAGCCAAGATCATCAGTGAGAATGATAAGATTTTAACAATCAACCGCCATGTTTTTCGACAGGCGGTTAAACGGGTCTCACTTTTTACTGAGGAAAAAGAAAAATATATTATGTTACAATTGGGAAAAGGAATTCTTCATTTTAGTTCCCAAAATTTGGGAATAGGAGACGCGGAGGATCAATTCCCTGTTGAGTATAATGGGCCCTCCTTGGAGATTGGTTTTAATTCCAGTTTTATATTAGATATTTTAAACATATTAGGAGGGGACACTATTGTTATGGAAATGAGTGATCATGAATCTCACGGTGTAATTCGTGAGCCGGATAATCGTGATTATCTGTATGTTATTATGCCCATTAAGCTTTATGATGAAGAGTTTTAAAAAGATCATTTAGGCATTACCGATTTATTGCAACTAAAATTAAATAAAAATAAAAAAAAGCAAGTAATTACAAATGAAAAAAAAGAACAATAACCGTGTGCAGATTTTATTGACCAATGATGATGGGATTGAATCTGAAGGATTATATGCTCTTTATCAGGAACTCCAGGATGTGGCTGATGTGGTTATTGTTGCTCCCCAAGGAGAGCGAAGCGCTCTTGGCCATGCCATCACTCTTTCTGATCCCTTAAGGGTTGAAAAAGTTAAAAAAAATGGTCAAAGATATGGATATGCAGTAAGCGGAACTCCGGTTGACTGCGTGAAACTGGCAGTGAGCGTCATTCTAAAATCCCGCCCTGATTTGGTTATTTCAGGCATAAATTCGGGATTAAATACCGGAGTACATATTGTTTATTCAGGTACTGTTTCTGCTGCCTTGGAGGCAGTGATTTTAGGTATTCCAGCCATAGCTGTTTCAGTCGCTTCAACTGCTTCACTTGATTTTACCCACTATACGCAGTTTGTCAGAAAGCTTTCTTTGATGGTCCTGCACCGGGGCTTACCTGCCGGAACACTTTTGAATGTTAATATGCCCTCTCAAGAATCAGGCCATAACCCCGAGATAGTCATAAGCAGACAAGCAAAATGTTATGTAAAAGATAATTTTCAAAAGAGAGTTGATCCAAGAAATCGGATATATTATTGGTTGGATACAGAAGAGTTGTTTATGGTGGAAGGGGGTGATGATACAGGTATAGATACAGATGTAGAGGCTGTTAAAAAAGGAAAAATTTCAATCACTCCAATTCGTTGTGATTTAACAGATCCTCAGTCAATTCATTTGTTGCAAACATGGCCTCTTTTCAGACCCTAAATATT
Organism: Pseudomonadota bacterium; assembly: GCA_030625085.1. Lineage (GTDB taxonomy): Bacteria > SZUA-182 > SZUA-182 > DTGQ01 > DTGQ01 > DAOURK01. The sequence continues at coordinate 16,392 of DAOURK010000072.1, read as the reverse complement.
TTAGATTTATTGCAGAGAATTTTTATTGTGTAACATAAGCCAGCCTTATTTTGGGGGAGTCGTAGTAAAACTTGAATAAAGGAGATAGTCATATGGGCTGTGAATAAATTGACATGAAACGAAATTTTAGCTGATAGTGAGATAAAAAATGGATGCTTTAACAGATAACAAAACGACAGATTTGGCCAAAGAGCTGCAAAAATCAGAAAATCTTAGAGCGAGATTAATAGAAAAAAATAGATTTCTTTATCGAGAAAATAAAAGATTAAAGAGTGGCTTTAGAAGGATTTTTGAAGAAAAAAGTAATTTAAAAAAAGAGTTGAATAATGTTACACAAACAAAGCAGGGATTGGAAGGAAAGATAAAATTAATTTTGGGGAAACTCAAAAGATTTCAGAATGTAGAGTATGAAAGTAAAAAAATAAGAGAAGAGCTTACGAAATATAAAAATAAGCTGCAAGAATTAAACGCATTAATAGTAGAAAAAAAACAACTTCTTTCAAAATATGAGGAGATAAAAAAGCAAAAAAAATTTATGATCGAGGTGGTTTTAACCGAACGTTATGAATGGATTAATCGGTTGCGAGGGATGATTCGTAATATTCCCGTGGACTATCTAGATATGGAAAAAAAGTTAAAACTGGCTGATAAAACGAGGCATAGAGTGGGAAAATATGCCAGGGTGGCCTTGTTTGTGGATGTTCAAAATATGTTCTATTCGGCTAAAAATCTTTATAATGGGCGGCTGGATTACGAAAAATTTTTAGAAAGTACGGTAGGTGGTCGTTCTTTAGTTCAGGCAACTTCTTACATAGTGCAAACGCCGGATATTGATCAAACAAAATTTATATCCCTTTTGAAAAGCATGGGTTATATAGTGCGAACTATGGATTTGAAAACCGGGACCGGAGGATTTGCCAAAGGGAATTGGGATGTAGGTATGGCCATCGATATTTTGAGTATGATTGATAAGATTGATATCTTGATTTTGGCTAGTGGAGATGGTGATTTTGTGCCAATTGTAAAGCTGTTTCAAAAGAAGGGAGTGGGAGTGGAAGTTTTTTCATTTGCGTATAATACTGCCATTGATTTAAAGGAGATTGCTGATCGATTTTATCCGATTACAGCCGATTTACTGATTCAAGATTTTTCGAATAATTCATCCAAATAACTTACAGGTAAAATTAATTCTAAAAAGTATTCAATTTTTAATTGATAACCCATAACTTAGATTTTATGGGAGATGATTACAATGGCTTTTCAGGTAGTGGGACTTGAGATCGGTCTCACGGAAATAAAATTAGTTCAAATCATTAAAAAAATTAATTCAATAGAAATTGCTCAATTCTTTCGGTATCAAATTTCTGCTGACGAGGATTTTCCTTCCATAATTAAGCAAATTTTGTCTAAATACAGTACCCGAGGAGATCTTTTTGTAGTAGGCATCTCCAGCCGAAAGGCGATTTTCCGGAATATATCTTTGCCGTTTAAAAATATAAATAAAATTAATAAGGTTATGAAGTATGAAGTCGAGCCTTATTTGCCTTATCCATTGGAAGAGGTGATTTTTACTTCTCAAGTCAATGATGATAAAGAAGGGGAAAATTCAGATCTTTTTATCGGGGCAGTTCAGAAAGAAACCATTAATTTTTATCGTCAATGTTTAAATGCTGCCGGGATTGATCCCCAGTATATTATGTTGGATTGTATCGCCCTGTATAATCTTTATCTTCACTCTACATCTGCCGACTCTAAGGAAATCATTGCCTTGATAGATATCAATGAAGAGAGGGCGTTATTGGTTGTTGTTCAGGGAGAATATTTGTTGTTTAGCCGAAGTATTTTAAATCCTCTTAAGCTTGATTTTCATCATGATGATCCGGCCGCAGTTCAGGGGAGAGATTTTGCCGAATCACAAGATAAAACCAAGGGATCAGATGATTCTTCTTTTGATGATGATTGGGATCGTCTTTTAGGATCGCTCAAGAAACCCATAGATTTACTTTTGGGGAAAATAGACTTTACCCTTTATGCTTTTTCTTCTCAGCAGGTAAACGCTTCAATTTCCAAAATATATTTGACTGGTCAAATCACTGAGCATGAAAAAATTTCTGAATATTTTACCAAAAAATTAGAGATTGAAACCTCTTTATTTGATCCGATGCAAGCATTGGGGAAGGTAGATGGGGAAAATGTTTCATTTAAACAACAAGCCTCCGTATGGTCCGTGCCGTTGGGATTGGCCATGGAAGTGAAAAAAAACAAAAAAAATCGGTTTAATCTTCGTCAGGAGGAGTTCGTTTATCAAAAAAAGTATAGTCAATTTAAAGGGATGGCTTTTGCTTTGCTCGGGTTGTTTGGTGTGGCTATTTCTTTGTTTGGTGTAAATATTTATTATCAAACAACTATCAAGCAAAAAAAGTTGGACAGGATCAATACAAGGATTCAACAAATCTATACTAAGGTTTTCCCCGGGGCCGACGATAACCATGATGAGCTTCTGCAGACAAGAAAAGCGCTAAAAGTAGAAAAGGAAAAATATAGAGCGTATAAAGTGTTTTCTCAAAAGGCATTAACCCATCTGCAGATTCTTAAAGATTTGAGTAGTCAAATTACTAAGGAAATTGAGGTTGAATTTGTCAATGTCTCTATTGATAGAAATCAAATAAAGATAAAAGGAATTGCTGATTCCTTTGAATCCGTAGATCGATTAAAAAACAGTTTGCAGAAGATAAAAAAGTATGCTCAGACTGTAGTTGAAAGTGCAAAAGTCAAAGGAGCTGAAAGTAAGGTGGATTTTTGTTTAAGTATTACTGCCTCTGATGTATAAAGATTTTCCGAAAAAGAACCAAAAATCCCCATGTAAAATGTTTCCCTCCTGACGGCTATAATCCTTTTCCGGTTGTTACTACTTTAATAGTGTGGAAGATAATACTAAGATCGAGGAAAAGAGACAGATGTTTTATATAATATAGATCATATTGCATTTTTTCTATGGCATCCTCTATACTGGATCCATATTTATATTTTACTGCTGCCCATCCTGTTATACCTGGTTTTACCACCAGCCTTTGGGTATAATAAGGAATCTGGTTCTTTAATTCATTAACAAAATGAGGACGCTCAGGTCTTGGGCCGACAAAACTCATATCCCCTTTCAAAACATTTAGTACCTGAGGGATTTCATCTATTCGTAATTTTCTAATAATAGCTCCTACCATAGTAACACGAGGGTCATTTTCCTTAGCCCATACAGGTCCGGATTTGGACTCGACATTGTTATGCATTGAGCGAAATTTGAACAGATAATATTCCTTCCCGCCTTTCCCTACTCTCAGTTGTTTATAGATTATGGGCCCTTTGGAATCTATCTTTATTAATAGAGCGGTAATAAGGCACACAGGTAAGGTTATAATCAAAAGAAGAAGGGAAAAAATTATATCAAAAAGTCTTTTCATTATTTTTTTAAAGGGAGTTACTTTAAAACCGTTTGAAAATATTAAATAACTCGGTCTAATCTTTTCAACGGCAATTTTGCCTGTTACATCCTCATACAGATCATTAAAGTCTGTCACCTCAATCCCCTGCATCTTCGCTTCCAGGAGAAAACTGCTGGGGAATATTCCCCTGCGATCATCCAAAGCGAGAATTATTTTTTTTACTTTTTTTTCTAACAAGGTATTGATAACAGCTTTATTTTGATCAAGTTCTTCATTTACCTCAATTATATTGAGTAATTTATAAATAGAGGAGCTGTTTAAAATAATATTTTTGGCAAAATTTGTACTGCTGTGGCTATATTTCCCTACAATGACAACCCTGTCATACAGATCAAAACGGTTTATAGATATAGAATAAATGCTTCTTATAGCAGGAGGGATCAATACTAAAGTAAGGGTAAATAGGTAAATGGATGGAGATATAGATAGTATAGATAAATAGGATGATAAAATAACAACAGACGATAAAACAACAAAAGAAATAGTAAATCGTATTAAGATCTGAAAGGCGGTAATCTTAAACTTTAAGTTATAAAAATCTACCATGGTAAAAATTATTTGACAAAAAATTGTTAAGAAAATGATATAGGGAAAAGGCCAGGGGAATATAATATGATTACTGAAAAAAATAATAAAAGAAAAAATAAGGAATGAATTGATAATAAAAAGAAATCGTTCCTTTAATGTAAAATTATTATACAAATATTTGGTCACTTTAAAACTCCTTGCCTGTGAAATTTTTAGGCTATAATTATTTCAGGTAGTTTTGTTTTGTACAGATGCAAAACTCATACCTAAAGAAATGAACTCACTTTTTACATTTTAATAAAGGTGAAGGTGATGGACTGGAAAGGGGATCTCCCTAATAATATGAATATGGGGATTGGAGGGCGAGGGGGCAACTTGACTGATTGCTTATTATTTTTACAAATTGATTGACGTTTATTTATACAGTTGAAGACGACTTTTTAACAAATTCCCGTTTTTTCTTTTTGTCGATTAAAAATCATAAAGCACATCATATTTATAAAAAATTTTCACGCCTTCCAAAAAGTAAATGTAATAAAAGAAATTGGCATGTAATATGCTGATGTAACGGCCAGTTGATAATCATATTAACGCTAACTTCAAAGGGGGGGCACCTGAAATGAGAAAAGGCCAAATATTTTTTGTTGCTTTGTTGTTCACTTTGTTACCATTTCTGTCCATATTAGGATGTGGAGGAGGCTCCACATCTTCAATCCCTGAGAATTATGAAGAGGATACTGCTGGGGAAACCGGAACTGAATATGCCGCTTATCTTTTTGTTCCCTCAACTTCAACTCAATCGCTGTTTAAGTCCTTCAATTTAATAGGCAGCAGCATGGATGAAGAGGGGATATTGCTTTTGGATAGCTTTGATCAAGCACCATTGGGATATGAACCATTGGTGAATTGTAAAATAAGCCTTCCCGATGGCACCTATGCTCAGACAAACCAGCAAGGGAGATTTTGTTTTACTGAAATGCCCTATACTAACTCTGAAAAAGGTATCCCTCTGGAAATTGACCCCGAAGGTTCAAATCGCCCACAATTAGCTGGGCTTATTTTACCAGTTATTATACCTAAGCCGCAAGATAGCTTGAATACCGGAGACCTTCATCTTATTATTAAACCCTCTTGCCTTCTATTGTCTAAGGGCTCAAAATTTTTATACCGTGCTTTTATATCAGATAGTCAGGGAGTGTCTTACCGCATTCCTCCAAGCAGCATTACCTGGTCAGTTATTGCAGATAATGAAGATTTAAATATCGGCTCCATTTCTGCTAATGGACTATTTCAAACGTTACGCTTTGGTAAAGCACAAATTGTGGCTAACTTAGAAATTAATTCGGCCAATCTGACGGCTTCGAGTGATATCGAAGTTGTGGATAGAGAACAGATGGCCCGAATTTATGGACAAGTTACCGATAGTCTGCAAAGGCCAATCCAAGGGGTAATGATTTTTATAGATAATTTTGAAAATGGTGTAGTTACAGATTCTGAAGGTAATTATATTATCCCTCAGGTCCCGGCAGGAGAAACTTTAACCATCACCTTTACCTATCGAGGAACGGCGGTTAAAATTTTAAAGGATGTAGTTGTTGATTCGGAAGAAACGAAAGGTATTGATGTGACCTTAGACGCCTTTCATGAAACAGGTAAAATCTCCTTACGGCCTGATTCATATCAAAATGCGGGAAAGGTAATTTTTACTGTAGACGGTTTATCGGGGCCCCTTTCATCGGATGAATTTCAGAAGGCCAAAGAATTTGAACTATTGGGGGTAGCCTCAATAGATCCTAACCTGTACCTGCAACTTAATGAAAATCAGACCCTTAATTTTTCGGTTATCGTGACCGGTTCTCTCTTTTCCCCTACTGCAGGGGGAGTTAACCCCTTACCCCAGGTGCAAGTACAATCTTTGAGAAGGGTAAATAGACAAGCGGCTTCCATAAGAACTCTGAAGGGGGAAATTTTTTGGGAAGGGGGAATGGTTTATTTCCAGGTAGAACAAGGAAATAGAGGGATCTCCCGTCAGTATACTTTATCAGTCCCTGAAAATTATGAAGAATATGAGGGGTTGATGCATAATTTTTCCAAGATCCTGGAAAAACTGGAAGATTCTCCTGGCACCCCTTATGCCGGCAGAGTGATTGGGCTTGTTGATTCCTCGAATCAAACTATTTCTGTGTTGGAAATAAGCCTTTTTGATGTATTTTTTCAGAGCGAAGGGGAGATTTATTATGATCCGGAATCTTTGGAAAAAGGGGCTATCCTCATGGATATTTCTTCACCATCTGATTTACCGGCTTCAGAATCAGACAGGTTTATCTTATTAAACGTCAAAGATGTTTCACCATATATTTATAATATTTTATTTTCCTCTGACAGAAAATTTCCAGGCATGGTTTGCGGAATAAAGACTAATAATCCAGTTTCGGAAGATTATCTGTATCCTATTATTAAAATTTCTCGTATTCAAATATCATCCGATACAGATGATTATTTACTGCACAAGCGAGGGAAAATCTGGGTTAATGAAGACAACTTTTTTCTCTTCTCTCCCTCTTATTCCCTTGAAGGAGAAAAATCCTATTTGCTTCAAAATATAGAACAATTTGACGGGGTTTGTACCTCTGTGGAGGAATCGCCTGAAAAGGCTTTTTATTGCTTCATTTCTGGAGAAATCCAAGGGGTTGAGGGAGAAGAGAACATAGATGGGGCCGTAATAATTTCCCAGTTTGAATTATTAGAACCAGTTATTGAGCTCGATCAAACTGAAGGCACACAAAAACCCCATGGATTCGTTTATTATGTAATTGATAGAGAAGTGCCTGTTGGCGGAAGATTTTTATATCAAGAGTTAGATGATGGGGTTATTGGAACCAAGTTGTATGAATTGGCTAATCTAGATTTAAGGGACCCGGATACAGCGGATTTATTAGAATCATGGCCCGGGCTCATCATACAAATTAGGCTGAACGCCACAGTGACGGAAGATTTAAGTGGAAAGCAAACCACCCCGGGGCCAACCCGGTTATTGATCAATTTTATGCAGGTCCTCCAGGATGCTGATCCATTGCTCAAGGTTTCAGGATATGTGATTTATCATTCATGGGAAAATGTTATCGAGATGATGGCTAATTCACCTTCTCTTGCCGCGGGTACTCGTCGAAGCTTTATTATGAGAAAAATTCCCGACAATACTTTGAATATGCTTTTAAATCATCCGGATCAATTTGTTCCAGTATCCGGAATTATTCAAGTTTTTCAAAAAGAACAAAGCTCAGTTGATGCTCCTTTTGTAGCTGATGCCCTTGATTTAAGGACATTAATAAATCCGGATTAAGTTTTATAGGTTATTTTTGCCCCCTTTCTCTTTGAAAGTTTTGAGTGAGGGGGCTTTGATGTTTGAGTGAGAGAGCTTGTTGGGGGGATGAATGAATTAAAAGATAGAAACTTTATTGCCGCCAGCCCATTTCGATTGATACATTGCTTCATCAGCTCCCCGGATAAGTTCCTCCAGGTTGCTGCTATACCCATCATATTGAGTAATACCAATACTGAGACCAATATCACCCATTTTTTCTTTCTTCCAGGCTTTTTGGTATCTTTGTGCGATTTGATAAGCCAGATGTTTATCTACCTGGGGTAAAATAATGATGAATTCATCACCCCCATAACGACAAGGGATATCTACTCCAATTCGACACTGGCAGCGAAGCATGTCGCCAACCTTAGCTAAAACACGGTCACCGGCCAAATGGCCATGTATGTCATTGTAGAGCTTAAATCCGTCAAGATCAATCATTATCAGGGATAAGGGATATTTTTGTCGGAGCGCACGATAGATTTCTTTTTCCAGGGTTTCAAGAAAATATCGTTTATTGTGTAATTGGGTCAAAGAATCGATGATAGATAATTGTTTTAATTCTTCCTCCAACCGCTTACGCTCTGTAATATCACGCAAAATAGCCCATGTACCGATAAAATTACCTAAATAGTCAAAGCGCGATACGGCATTCATTTCTACCAGAAGCACATTATTGGTTTTGGTCGTAAGGACCAATTCAATTTTTTTTATTACTCCTTTATGAAACACTTCTTTTAGAGCATCTTGAACATATGATATATAATCCTGATGGATGAAGCATGATATATTTTTGCCCAGAATCTCTTCTTGAGTATAGCCAGAGAGCTTTGATATGATTTTGTTGACACTTTCAATTCGACCTTCGCCGTCAATTGAAAAGATTATATCCACTGCATTTTCCAACATTTGGCTATATCCATCCACTTGCGATCGCAGAATTTCTCTTTCCACATTCATTTCTGCAGTGCGGGCTTCCAACTCGTCGTGATTTTCCAATATGCTTTGAGCGAGGTTTTCAAGGTGATTAATTTTTTGTTTTAACTGGTGAAAGAGTTTTTGTTCTCGAAGGGCTTTAAGGACCTTAATCTTCATTTCCGGGAAATTAACCGGTTTTATGATATAGTCATAAACCCCTGATTGAATAAGCTCCTCAAAGGAGCAGGAAATGGGCTGAGAGATGAGCGGAATAACTATAACCTCTATCTGGCTCAAATCAATTTTTTTGAGTAAATGGATACTCCGGCATTCGGAAGATTTCACCTCAACGAAAACCAAATTGTATTTGTTTAATTTTTGAGGATAAAAACAATCATTAATGGAAGATAAAACAGTTAATGGAAAACCAAACTCCTTTTGGAGAAAATTTTGTATAGATTTTCGCGATTCCGGGTCACTATCAATAAGGAGAATATGAGCTTTTTTAAAGGAATCCATCCCCAATACCATGGTGTGAATTGTTATAATAAAATGATTAAATAATTATATGAGCCATTTATCTTTAATTTTTGGATATAAAACCTCTATAATTTTATCGACTTATGCATGAAAAACTTCGTATTTTAGCATGTTAGGGAATAATATTATTAGGAATCCTGGGAGTATTTTTAAGCCTTAGAGCCTTAGAGCCTTTATGAATATTGGTTACATCTGGACAGAATAGTATATATATTTCAATTAATCGATAAATATATTTAATGATATTTTGGCTGGTAAGCCAAGAAATATGAACTCCATACTATCAAGACTATCAAGGGTAAAATTTTAAAGGTTATCCGGATTAAAGAAGAATTGTCTAGTATGAAGGGAATTTTGTGAAGAAAATTTAATAATAAATACATTTAGGGGGTTTAGTGGAGAATTTTTTATAGTTAATTTAGGGAATAAAATTCTTGACAAAATTTTTTGATTAACATAATCTTTTAGTCTAAAGCTTTTATAACTATAAAATAAGCAGCAATTCTCATTAAAAATACCCAATAAAGGAAAATTTTTTCTTTCCCGTGAGAGAAATTTTAGCGGGAAAGAATAGCATTAAGTTGTGGATAACTTGATCTGGAAAGTCTGGCAGCCTAAAGCCTTTCCTGGGCTTTTACAGAAATATCCCAGCTTAAGAAATATTTAAGAAAGGAGGGATATTTTACCTATGCCGCAGGGAAGAGTAAAATGGTTTAATGACCAGAAAGGTTTTGGCTTCATTAAATTGGAGGAAGAAGGAGAAGAAAAAGATATTTTTGTCCATCATACTGCTATTCTTGGAACGGGGTTTAAAAGCCTTCAGGAAGATCAGTTAGTAGAATTTGAGATTCAAGAAGGTCCTAAAGGCCCACAGGCCGTGAATGTAAAACCTTTATAAATTTTTTATGTAATATTTAAATTAAAAAAGCGGTAGTCTAGGCTCCCGCTTTTTTGTTTTGAGAAGCTTTGCCGGCAACAATGCTTAATCTGCAAGCCGGCATAAGGCAATTCAAAAAATTATTCCTGCCTTTACCCCTTTCCCCACAATAATAGTGTCTATAAAGATAAATAAAAGAGCATCTTTATAAATGGAAAAGTATTCAATAAAAGTAGCCGATAACGTGATGAGAGAGAAAAATTTTTCTTCACTTATTTTAACTAATATTCTATAAATTTTTATATTTTCTTATAAATATTTAAAAATCTATCTAAATGATTAGTAAGCTAAAAATATGGATGTAAAATTAAACTCCCACATGACATTGCCTGAAATCCGCCCTGCTGATATTTTACAGGCTAAACTTGAATCAGTTGTTCCAGATGATATCAAATATTTTGAAGAGGCTGCTCGTCAAGAAAAACGCTTGCGGAATTTTGAAAAAGCCGGCAATATGTTTTTGAATTTAGCCAACTGGTATGAAAGCCAAAATGAGTGTCTGCTTCGGAAAAAATGGGAACGAGCCGGACATTACCATTTTATGGCCGGTGAGTGCTTTGTAAGGTGCGCTGAAAATAATATCGTATCTCAAAATAAAAACTGGCATGAATTGGCCAGTTTAGAATATGCCCGTTCTGTGGAATGTTATCTTAATAATCCCGAAGATGTTTATTTCCACAGGGAAGCCTTTAATCTGGCCATTCGAGAATTTAAAATGATTCCCCATGGGCAGGGTCTTTTATATAGTCAGATTGAAGAAGCCCAAAAGCTTAGCAAACATCTGATTGACATGACGTATAAAAAATTTATTGCCAAATTGGATGAAATGACCTTTTCTACTGAAAGTGATCTGATTAGTGTGGAATATTGCAAATGGAAGGCTCGTATGGCCAGTAATAAAGGGCTAAGAGTATGGTATTGGTTTTGGGGATTGACCAGTAATTACGGGACCAGCATAGCCCGTTGGGTTTTGTGGATGCTCTTTGTCATCAGCCTTTTTACCGGGTTCTATTATTTTACCGATATGGCCTCCACCACCCAATTAACTGGTTTTGGGAAAGCGGTTGAGCGGTTTTATTTCAGCGCGGTCACAGTGTCCACCCTAGGATTTGGTGATATCAGTCCCAAAACTGCTTTTGGAATGACTTTGGTTATTGTAGAGGTCTTTTTTGGGCAATTGATGTTTTGGGTAATGATGTCGATTCTGGCAAAAAAAATCTTTCGATAATTTTCAGCTACAATATATTTTCGTCTCACCTTAAGAGGTCACCAAAAACAGGAAAAGGTAGTATCATCTTGATATAATCTAATTTTTGATTATTTATGACTCCGTTGATTTCCTATAATTTTATAAAATTTCCAAAATTGTAATTTAATAAAAACAAAATGTTATGAATGCTCTTTTTGCAAAAAACACTCAATTTTGGACTAAATCAATAGAGTCATTTATTATTAATCAATTTTTGCCATTTTTTAACTATCTTCAGAGCTTCTCGAGCTGAGGAGAATTTGCTGAAATCCGTTTCTTTTAATTCCGAGATTACATAATCTTCCGGAGAAGTAAAAAGAGATAATTGTTTTTTTCTTTTGTGCGTTTTATTTTCAAACAAAGAAGGACCGGACAGGGTATCTTGTTTTTCTAAGGATTCAAGGATTTCCTTTGAGCGAGTAATGACCTTTGAGGGGAGTCCGGCCAATCTGGCCACCTGAATCCCATAACTTTTATCAGTGCTGCCTGCTACTATACGACGCAAAAAGATTACTTCATCATTCCACTCGCGCACCAATACATTATAGTTTTGTGCTTTTTCCAATAAATCAGCCAGATGTGTTAATTCGTGATAGTGCGTAGCAAAAAGGGTCTTAGCGCCGATTTCTTCGCTGTGCAGGTATTCGGCCACTGCCCAGGCAATGCTCATACCATCAAAAGTACTGGTTCCCCGTCCAATTTCATCTAAAATAATCAAGCTTCGATTGGTGGCATTATTTAGAATGTTAGCTGCCTCAGTCATTTCCACCATGAATGTACTTTGCCCTTTGACCAAATTATCAGAAGCTCCCACCCGTGTAAAGATTCGATCTACTAAGCCTATAGTAGCTTCATTAGCCGGCACGAAGCTGCCTATTTGAGCTATTAAGGTAATTAAAGCCACTTGGCGAATATAGGTAGATTTTCCAGCCATATTGGGGCCGGTAATAATCATGAGCTGGTTTTGTTCACAGTCTATATGGGTATCATTGGGTACGAAATTTTCCTCTTTTGATAACTGTTCAACTACTGGGTGTCGCCCCTCAATAATGTGAATTGATGATGCTGCATTTACGCTCGGTTTTATATAATGATATAAAGAAGCCGCATGGGCTAAGGCAGTTAATACATCCAGGGCGGCTAAACTACGCGATGTTTCCTGAAGACGAGAGACCTGCGTGGAAAGCCTGTCAAGAAGTCCCTGAAAAAGAGATTTTTCCAGGCGCAGCATTTTTTCTTGGGCAGTTAAGACCTTGGTTTCATAATCTTTTAATTCGGCGGTAATATAGCGTTCTCCATTGGCAATAGTTTGTTTTCGGATATAATGATCGGGGACAGCCTCCAGATTGGCTTTGGTTACTTCAAGGTAATAACCGAATACCTTGTTATATTTAACCTTAAGAGATGAGATGCCGGTTTTTTGCCGCTCTTCATGCTCCATTTGGGCAATCCAACTTTTTCCGGCAAAAGCAATTTGTCGTAATTCATCTAATTCCGACGAATACCCTTCTCGTATTACTCCGGCATCCTGAATAGTCGTCGAAGGATGATCGGCTATGCACTCGTCAATCCATTGATATAAATCTTGAAGATTATCGCATGAGTTGTCTAAAAAAGAGACCAAAGCCGGCGGCTTTTTTTGAAGAAGCCTTTTGAGTTGGGGAAGGATGGCCAAAGAATTTTTCAGAGAAATCAAATCCGGGGGAGAAGCGGAGGATAAGGCAATTTTACCGGAAATACGTTCCAAATCATAAACCTTTTTGAGTAATTCCCGAAATTTTTTTCGTAAACTCTGGTTAGTAACAAAATGTTCCACAGAATCTAAGCGCTGATTTATGTCCTCGACAGTTAGCAAGGGATGAAGCAGCCATTGTTTTAACATGCGACCGCCCATGGGCGTTTCAGTCTGGTCTAAAATAGAAAGTAGGGACCCGGTTTTTTTTAAACCTTGCCAAGAGAATACTAATTCCAGGTGTTGCTGGGTGGCAGCGTCAATGATCATAAAATCATTTAAATCATACCATCGCATACGCCGAAGATGAGAAAGGTCACATTTTTGGGTTTGTTGCAAATAGAAAATAGCCGCTGATGCGGCCAAAACAGCTAAATTATTTTCTTCACACCCAAGGCCGGCCAGAGAATGTACTTGAAAGTGATTTTTGAGGTTATTCCGTGCATAATTATTTTGAAAGATATCCTTTTCTAAGTGCTCAATGTGGATACCAGGCAATCCGTCCCATAATTTTTGCAACGAACTATCTTTGGATAGGACTTTGGGAATAATCATCTCCCGGGGGGCCTTACGTGAAAATTCGGTTTCCAGTTTGCTGTACCAGTCCGAACCCTGATATTCGGTTACCAAAAATTCACCTGTGGAATTATCCACAAAGGCTAAACCCATGCCGCCGGCATCTAATGCCAAAGCTCCCAGAAAATTGTTTTCCTTTCCTTCCAGCAAATTTGAGTCCATGACTGTGCCAGGGGTAATCACACGAATTACCTCTCGTTTGACAATGCCCACGGCCTTTTTTGGGTCTTCTACTTGTTCACAAATGGCTACTGTATGCCCCGCCTTAATAAGGCGGGCAATATATCCTTCAGCAGCATGATAAGGTATTCCACAAAGAGGGATAGCGTTTTTTTTATTTTTATCACGGCTGGTCAAGGTAATTTGAAGAATTTTAGAAGCAATTCTAGCATCTTTTCCAAACATTTCATAAAAATCTCCCAGCCGGAAAAAGAGAATAGCTTTCGGATGTTTTTGCTTGATTTTAGTATACTGTTGCATCATTGGCGTGAGAGTCGGCTTCTTTGAAGGGAGAGAGGACGTTTTTTTAAGAGCGGATGAATCAGAATGTATAGTTTTGGCCATTTTTAAATCTCTGAGATTATATTCCGGTATTCTATCATTTCAATATTTTAATTGTCCGCCAAGTGAACCAAGTTCATAGTATAGGAATTTTTACTTTTTTAAGCGGCTTCCCAATCATTTTTTAGACAGGATAAACAGGATTGAACAGGATAAAAAAGAAAAATTTCGTAAATCCAGTTTTAATCACGCCTAATTTGATTACCAGAAAAAATAGGGGAGAGTCAGGAATTCAGACTCGATTATTCACAAAATTATCCCATTCCTGACATTGTGGGCATTTCCACTGGATATCAGAGGACTGATAGCCACATTTTTGACAGTAATAGTAATCGTTTTTCTTTTTTATTTGTTCTGTCAGATATTGATATTCTTTAAGAGCTTCATCCTGTCGATTTTCCCGAATAAGCATTTCAGCCAGGTTGGAGCGAAGATTTAAAGATTCAGGGCAAACCCTCAACCCATCTCGTAATTCCTTGACAGCCTTGGCCAGCAATCCTTTTTTATAATAATAATCTGCCAGAATTATTCGCGTTTTGTTATCCTCAGGATGAAGTTTTAAAATTTCCTGATAAACTGATTCGATTTTTTCATATTTCCCCTTTTGCAGATAAGCCTTTTCCAGACATTTATAAACAGTAAAGGAGAATCGATGCTCAGAATAAACAATTTTTTCAAAGATATTGATGGCCTTAGAAAGCTTGTCTTGGGTCATATAAATATCTCCGAGCATAAGGTAGGCCTCAGTACAATTCTTATCCAAGGCGATCGCTTCTTTTAAGTGCTTGATAGCTTGATTGTAATCTTTTTTTTGATAGGCAGCCTTCCCCATTTCCGTCATAAGATGCGCCAGCCGGGAGGAGTTTTCCTTGGGCTGGGAAGATTTTTGGATTTGTTTTTCCACCTGGTAAGCGTTTTCCCAGTTTTTTTCTTTTTCAAATAACTTTTCCAAGGATCTGTGTGCTTGTAAATGGCCCGGGTTGGATTCGATAACTTCCTGAAAAATCTTGATCGCTCGATCGATAAATCCCCCCTTTTGGTAATCCAACCCTAGATCCATTAAAGCAGAGATTTTTATTTTCCTATTTAATGAGGGACGCAGCAGAATGCTTTGATGAATCTGTATAGCCCGACCTACCTCCCCCCTTTCACGAAACAAATTTCCGAGGTCCTGATAGATTTCGATGGTGTTGGAATCCACCTGAACTGCTTTGGTAAATTCAGCTATAGCTTTATCGGGTTGATTGGAAATTAAATATTTGAGTCCCCGAATATAGGACTTTTGATCATTAGATCTGGTATTCCCTTCTAATTTTGATTTCTTTGCATAGCTCCATCCTAAAAGCGCCCCCAAAGCCAATGAAATAATAATACCAAAATAAAGAATTAAATTTTGCATGTGTTTTGTCAGGATTCCTTATTAATTTGTTCAATTTTTTTTTCTTCAGTAATCGGCAAATTGCGTAGTGAGCTTAATTCTTTTTCCATGTGAGCAATTTTTTTTCTTTCCATTTTTAATATTTTTTTTAATTTGTGACCTTTCATAAATGAAGGTACCGCAATTAACAGGGCACCTAAAAGGATAGTTCCCAAAAGTAATAAAACCATCGGGATAGGCGGGCTTGTATAGGTATAATAGTGAATTTGGTATTCTTCTTCAACAATCCATTTATTTTCAAAAAGAAAGCTTACGCTTATAACAATAATCAGCAAAATCAGCAGGGTTTTTAAAATCTTCATTTTTTCCTCCTCTTTTATTCCTTATTTAAATCAAAAAAAGGCTGCAGGATTTCAAAGGTAGTGTCCAGATGCTGGGGCAATACTTTTGTCTCCGCCAAAATTGGCATAAAATTGGTATCTCCAAGCCATCGGGGTACAATGTGGATGTGCATATGATCCGCGATTCCGGCCCCGGCAATGGAGCCGATATTCATACCGATATTGTATCCATCAGCCTTTATTATTTTTTTAAGACCAGATAAACTTTTTGTTACCAAAATCATCATTTGCGCCAATTCTTCTGGTGGTAAGTCCTCCAAACTGGCTGCGTGCCGGTATGGCGCAATCATGAGATGGGCATTATTGTATGGGAAAATGTTCATCATGACAAATCCAAAGGTATCACGAAATAAGATATAGTTTTTTTTATCTTCTTTCTCTTTAGACTTTTCGCAAAATATACAACCATTCTTTTTTTCGGAAAATATGTATTCCATCCTCCAGGGCGCCCAGATTTTTTCCATAAAACTTCCTTTGCTTTTATCCTTTTTATATCACTTTTTAGGCAATAGAGCCTTCTTTATTATAATTTGCCTTGTGTCTGTTGTCAAACAATTAGAAATTCAGTCTGGGTTTTCGATATAAGGGATTTTTTAAATTTGTAAAGCCTTAGTAAATGTAGTCCCAGAAAGGCGAAATTTTTTTCATAGCTCCTTTAAATTTAATAAGTTAGCCTATGGCTTGGAGGTCATTGTTTCTAATGACATT
>DAOURK010000135.1 GCA_030625085.1 Pseudomonadota bacterium | reverse complement strand
ACCTTCCAAAATGTCATCCTCATACAGACCTAAGGAAGCCCTTTATCTAATTTTTATCTAAAGTCACCCTCAATAGTTCAAAAAAATTGGGGGAATCTTATCCTGATTGCTTAAAAAATGTTAAAATTAGAACTGCTGGGGTGAAGGCTCTCAAGTGCATCATATTATGGAATGAATCATCTTTCCTGAATTCAAGTTTACTAAAAGGTTCCTCCAAATCAGATTCCATAAGGTGTGCAAATCGAATAGGACTTGGGATTCGCATATTGCCGGTAACTGGATCAATTGAAGGTGTTAAACTACATTTACATTTATCAAGATCAAAATCATTGAAATGATCACTCACAAGATCTCTTAGTGCCCTACAACCATATGGGGCGCATTTCCCTTGATTCTGCCTGAGAAAATATTCAGTTTTATCTGCCGAATAATCAGGATTCCCACCAATAATTTGTTCAATGAATGCTAAATTGTTATCCAAATCACCCATTGCCAATGAAAGGGATGATAAGGCGAGTCTAACCGGATGAGGGAAATTAACACCTTCATCTCCCTTTTCTTTTAAAAATCGGATAAGGTAACAATTCTCAAAAATCCGATCTTGATTATGTGGTTTTTTAAAATTATTTATCTGATTTATTTGGGGATTCTTTTTTTCTATTGATATAGCCAGAAAGTCATCCCTCAAAAGTTCATCCGGCTCTTTTCGGGGAATTCTTCTGAAATAATCCCACTAATTCGTTGTGGTCTATCTGGTTGATCCGGCTTATTAAAAATCTTTGTCCCTGGGATCTTTGTAATTCGACGTAATTCAAATACACTCGAATCAATTGTTATATATTCATTTTCAAATTTCTTTTTTATTTCAGATCCCCATGCCTTCAATCTGGCATCGATCTCGGATCTATTTTCATCATTAGTTGGTATTTCAGGAATAGGCATCAATAACCAATTTCCGTTACCACTATCAGTGAGAATTGGCTCTTGATATTCTTTTATTTCAGTTAAAACTCCTTGAATATGTGTAGCAGTATTAAGGCAATGTTTCTTTTCTTCATCTGTGGCATTAATTTTCTCATCACCTGGTATATTTGGATCGATATCAATATAAAGAAAACGTAATGCTACTATATCTTCCTTTGTACTGGCCTTATTACTGCCTAAAAAGTCCCTTCTTCTCGGTTGAATTCCGGCATAACAGGTAAATCCCTTTAAATTGAATGAGACAACATCTTTAATAAATTTCTCTTTATCCTCATAATATCTGGTAATGTTTTTCCCATCTGGATTTATAAAGAAACATTCTATGATACCTTCATCTGACTTTATCAGGTCATAAAACCGCCTAACATCATTTAATTGGCCCTCCGGCATTTGTGTTATTGTCATTTAAAATCACAACTCCTCTCTCATTTTTATAAATCATTTTTTAACCCCTTCTCTTTTCTAAAATTGAGGTTTGATAAATCTATGGTCTTGTTTTTTATACGTTTAAAATTATTTCCTCCTTCAAATACCTTGATATTGTTTTGATAAATTTAAATGCTCACATGGTTTCTCCTCTCTTTTCATGGGTTTATAAATAAAAAAGGGAGTCTTGATAGGCTGAATCTGACTCCCTGTGGTGGGAATTAACCTTGATAAGTTACTAATTTTATAAACTGAACATCCGAATTAGATGTTATCTTTTATCATTATTTTGTTCCCATCACTGCTGATCCAAATGATCAAAATAAAATATTGACCGGATCAGGTGATGTAGAACAGACACAGGTTTTTCCTGAATTTCAGAAATATGTTAAGGGGTGGGAGAATAAAACGGCAGATATTGGCTTATGTGATTGTTTTTAGATGGATAAAGGTAAGATATCGATAGGTATCAACTATTCATTGAGTGGTATCAAACATATTGACTGGAAACCTTTTGTTGTTTTAAGTGATTGATATAACATGTTTTTATATGCATTACATCGAGGTATCAAGGTGTAAAGCTTCAAATTTTAAAAGTTATTAGAGAAAAATTAATAAAAAATTAATGGATGGTGACCTATATTTCCAATTATAATAATACGTTAGGAGGAAAAATTAACAAATTAATAAAAAATGCCCAATACTTTTGCGATGAATTTCATTGGGATCATGCATAAGCATTCACAAAAAAATTTTTTCGGGATTTTCACTAAAAGTATTAATTTTCTTCGATAATAGATTGTTATTAAATGACATTTCTTGCCTGATGGATTAAGAAACCGTTAATTTTTTGCTAATTATCTTTAAGTTGATTGTACATAGGGTGTCCCTTGTGAACCAATAACCACCTGAATCCACAAGGGACTTATCAAATTATTAATTAATGCCCAGCTTCACACCAAATACATAAAGCTGGTTTGAATGCCTGGTCGAGTTCTCAATGCGATATCCAAGCCCAGCTAGTGCTTTTCTGAATTTAATCTTGCTTTCACACCCCAGCCATTCTCTTTCACAAAAGATTGAATATCTTGCGTATATGGTGCTTAGTTTTACCGCATCATTATGATTACCTGTCTTGACAAGATTTTCATCAGCAAAGGTTCGAACACTATCCATGCCGTATCGATAGTTCTTTTTGGCTTGGATCATCGATTCAGATTCTGTGAATTTAAAATTATTCTCTCGGAGTCTTTGATATCCTTCGATAGCCCAATTGAATATGCCGGAAAGCTCTGAACTAAGTTTCTGCTCCAAATCACGATCCATCTCATTATCTGAAAAAACTTTTGGGAATTCTACAAGCCAAATTCGTCTCCACATGCCATGAGAGGTGTCGGTTATGATCGGGGCTTTATTCATTGCCAGAAAATGTTTTGCATAGGGACGAAATTTTAAAGGTTTCTCATAAGGACTTCGCCCCATGATCCAGTCACCAGCCGTAACGGCTTTGATTATGCCCGTTTTTTTCTGCTTAGTATTCGAACTCTCTCCTGAGATATTAACCATCTTTCGGAAAAGATCTCTGACATAGTATTCATGGAAGAGAGAATCGAAGCTAAGATTGCTCGTATTGTTCTCTCCCACAAGGTTTACAATCGTATTGATAAGGACTGACTTACCATTACTACCATCGCCAACAAGTAAAAACATTGATGGCGTTGGCAACGATTTATGGAAGATATAGCCAACCGCCTCTTGAATAAAGGTAATCTTCCCTTGATCTCCCAAAAATATTTCGTCGAGGAATTGAAGAAATCTGGAACAGCTTGCTGAACTGTCATAATCATAGGGGAGAATGTTCGTGGTGAATATGTCTGGTGTGTGAGGAATAAGTATTATCTCATCGATTTTATACAGGCCATTTTGGAGAGTTAAATAATTAAGCTGATCTTCGTTCATTTCCTTATCTTCTATCAAAACATCACCTATGGCATAATGGATAAAATGCTTGACTTGA
This sequence comes from Pseudomonadota bacterium, assembly GCA_030625085.1. Lineage (GTDB taxonomy): Bacteria > SZUA-182 > SZUA-182 > DTGQ01 > DTGQ01 > DAOURK01. Next base: position 9,883 of record DAOURK010000135.1, on the reverse strand, counting down.
GATGGCTTAAAAAGTCCTCGAATTTCTCCAAGTTCTTGTTGGCAAATTTTATTGATCAACTCAATTGGAAGTGATTCATAGCATTTGCCATTGTACATGAAAAGTTCACTCCCATTCCCACATACTTTTAACTTGTATTTTCGTGCTATAAATTCCTCAAATTTCGCCAGATCGAGGTTAAGGTTACCCTTGGAGTTGACCTCTATATAGCCAAATAACTCACCAACGGTAAGCTGCTCTTCAAGCTTTGATGGTGTCTCTTGTGCCTTCTCACCTTCAGACTCGGTTAGTTCTGTCTGGTCATTTAATTTTTCCTCAGTAGCTTTGGAAGAAAATCCTGTAGAATCTGTCTTTTGGTCAATTTTTGTTTTTAATTTTTTGATATTTATTGATTTAGACCTCCTTTTTTAAAATTTTTTATTTGATCAATTTTTTTTATATCTTGATGCTATTGCTTGATTTTTTTAATTTATAAGCTCTAAGGTGCCACCTCCTTTCTTTTTTAAACCAGACACTAAAAAGTGAACGGATGATTTTCTAATTTTAGAAATATGTTGTTTGTGGCGAGAAAAAAACGACAATTATTAATTATTTTTCTGTTTTTATATAATTTATGGCTAGGTAAGATTTGATGGATTAATCTTAGGATTTTAATACTTTCATAAAATATGTTAAAAAGGCAGGAGAAAAAAACGACAAGATTTATAAGTAACATTTTGGTTGTCCACTCATGATTATTAATTTAAAGGAGATTGGCTGATTTTATTTATCCGTTTAGCATTTTATGGCTATCCGAAAAAGAGAGTGAGGCTTGTTAATCCTTATAATTGCAAAGAGATACCATTTGGAGATCTTGCATGTATGATGAAATAAAAAATTACGATACCAGTTTTATTGATGGTACAGTAATTGCCAATATGCTTCAGTTTGTTTATTTATGCCCTTGCTTCAAGGAGAAAGAGCTTATCAAATTACGAATAGGGGATATACAATATCAGGACGGACAGATTGCAGAGGTAACAATAAAAGACGGGAATGGAAACATTGTAAATGAAGATATTACCTATAGAGGTGGAATTTTTGTTAAAAACCGTATTAGAGAACATGTAGAATATCTCAGATCCAAAGAATATAGCACAACAGCAGATGCCCCATTATTTCCAGGGAAAAGAAGCGCAAAGTACAACCAAAGGACATTACAAAGGCATTTTGAAACGTTAAGAAAAAAATTCAGGAACGATGATATCACAATAGATTATGAGCGACATGAGTCCATTTTAAATCGGTATGCTGAACTAAAACGGAATAAATTGAAAACTAACACAGAATGCCTTGAAGGTGCGGCAGAATTTGGTTGGTGTGATGAGAGTAATGTTAAAAAAATATCGGTGTGGAAGGAACGAAGAAAAAAGGCATATGCTGAATATTTCATGATACTTAGAAAGTTATATCCTCCCTCAAAAGTTGATAATGAAAATGAAGTTGATGAAGAAAAATCAATTGAGCAAAAAACTAATTTTTTTAATGCTATAGATAAAGATAAATATATCGGAAAAATAATGAAAGAAGAGCATAAAAATAGATTTATTGAAGAATATAATACGGTAACTGTAACTTATACTCCCCCTTCAGAGCCTACGAGTGTACTTATATTGGAAGAATATTTACGCCGAATTTTTAAAACATCATCGGAAGAGTCTATTCGACAGTATTCGGAACAAATATTGGTAAAATATCTTCGACGTGTAGGAAAACCAGAAAATTATATAGCATTAAAATTAGAAGAATACTTACAATACTTAGGGATGTCGGAAGATTATATACATGATAGATTCCAAGAGCTTAGAGTACAAAAGTATAATCCCCAAGAGTCCATACAGGAAAAATCTGAACATGAGTATACACAAGAAGAGCTTGATGAAATACTCAAAAAATATACAAGTCTCTCAAAAGATCCTGATGCTGGGCAGAATAATCAATTTGAGAATGAAATATTGAAAAAAATTCAACAGGGAAGAATAAAATTTTCTGATGGTTTTTCTTTAGAATAGGCTACACCTTTATTATAGCCTCAAAATTATTGAATTTTATTAGTCTGCAATCAAAACATATCCGTTTCATTTCCATGAATAAAAGCTTAATTTGGCCGTTTTTGGTCTATGAAAATTAAGTGACTATCATTTATTCCCTTTTAACAAATTCTTACCAATTCCTACCAAAATCTCAAATTTCTTGGGATATAAAAAACATTCCCCATATTAACCCTCTGAATTTTTATATGAATTGATATTTGTCGTTTTCTTCCTGAGCCTCTTAACAAAGTATAAAAATTAAAAGGAGGAGTGCGTTTATGCAAATTGGGAAATTGAATCTGCCCCATGAAAAGGGGATCGGGGTGAATATGGCGAGTGAATAATCAGAATGAATCTTCAGACTCGAAATCTGAACCTCAGACAACAAGTATTGACACAAATTTTCAAAATGAGATAATGACCCCTGAGGAAGTAGCTCAATATCTTCGAAAAAGCTTAAGCTGGGTTTATAAAAACTGGAAGATATTAGGTGCTAGGAAGCTCGGGGGTTCTCTAATATTTCCGAAAAAGGAGGACCTTTATGAGCACATATTTCAAAAAAGGGAAAGGATGGAGGTACGAAATCATCCTAAAGGGAATCAGGTATACAAAAGCTTGGTTCAAGACAAAAAGAGTGGCGAAAGAAGCCGAAGCAATCAGAAGGGAGGAGATAAAAAATCCAAAACTGAAAATAATAACCCCAACCGACATGGCCTTCTTGGATTTGGTAAATCTTAGGCTGGATCATGTGAATGCTTATAATTCAGCTTCCTACTATTCAAGCTATAAATCTATGGCTCGAAGATGGGCAGAGGAGTGGCTTGATTTAAATTGTAGTGATATTACAGTTGACATCATTCAAAGTTTCATCCTTGAACGAGCAAAGGTTTCAGCTTATACTGCCAATTATGATTTAAGATCTTTACGGTCATTATTTAATTTTGGGATAAAAAGAGCATGGATTAAAAATGATCCTACACGTGGAATCTCATTTATGCCTTTAGAGAAGAAGATCAAATATATTCCATCTAAAGAAGATGTGTTGAAAGTAATAATGGTTGCCGATCCTGAGACCCAAGATTATTTATTGACCATAAAAGACACGATGGGCAGGATAAGTGAAATTAATCGCTTAGTATGGGACGATGTGAATTTTAAAGACCGATATGTTGTTCTTTATACTCGGAAGAAAAGCGGTGGCCATTTAACTCCTAGAAAAGTGCCAATGACTAATAAGCTTTATGATGTTCTTTTACGAAGATATGAAAAAAGGGATAGTAGCAAATCATGGGTATTTTGGCACACTTATTGGAGCAGTAAAACAGGAGAGAAGAAAGAAGGCCCATTTCGAGAGAGAAAAAAGATCATGAAAGCTTTATGTAAAAAGGCTGGTGTTAAGTATTTTCGGTTTCATGCTTTACGGCATTTTGGAGCATCAACTCTTGACAATGCCAAAGTCCATATTGGATCTATTCAGAAAATCTTAGGTCATGAAAACAGACGTACTACTGAGATTTATTTACATACCAGTGGAGATGCAGAAAGAAAGGCAATGTCAATTTATGAAAAAGAGTGTGGATAATAAAAAAATAAAAATCCACACACAAATCCACACACAAGAAATAGAGAAAGGGTTACAGGAATCCTGTAACCCTCTGAATTTACTGGTGGAGCTGGGGGGGTTCGAACCCCCGACCTTTTGACTGCCAGTCAAACGCGCTCCCATCTGCGCCACAGCCCCTTTATATTTTAGTGTCTAAAAATTATCATTTCTCAGGTTAAATTGCAATCATTTTTTCTCAGCACTTCTTATTTTGACTTCTCTTGATCCTAAAGTCCATTATATTGCAGATCGTGAACCTTATTTCACCTTTTATTAAAATAATTTATTTACACTAGACTTTGACGAGATTCTATGATTGTAAGGTTAAAGCCATTGCGCTATATAAAAACGACGAACTGAGAATCGTTGATTTTTCCCCCTTTAATGATTCGTTCATTATCTCAGGAAATTTTAGCGGATTAAATACTTAGATAAGTTGTGAAGAATTTTTTATTCTTTATAAGGGTAGAGTGAATTGAATTTGAAAAAGGCTTATGGTATATTTTTCTGATGGGTAATTCCCTCAATTTTTTTAGAAATTCCGAAAACGTCACTGATTGAGTTTATGGAAAATCCTGGGGGGTAGAAATAAAGATGGGCTTATGTCAAAAATAGTATGAAAGAAATATGAAAGCCTGGAGGTAAAAGATGGAGAGGGGAAGTTGTTATGAATATTAAGATCAAAGAAACAACTGTATCCATAAAGATGGGTGATATCACTAAAGAATCGGTAGATGCGATTGTCAATGCTGCCAACTCGGGGCTGAGGGGAGGAGGAGGAGTGGATGGCGCTATTCATCGCGCAGGAGGCCCCAAAATCATGGAAGAATGTCGAAAAATCGGCGGTTGCCCTCCAGGGCAAGCAGTTCTCACTACAGGGGGTAATTTGCCGGCTCGCTATGTTATTCATACAGTAGGGCCAATTTATCGTGGTGGTCAAAGGGGGGAAGAGGAAACCCTGCAAAATGCTTATATAAATTCTCTTAGCTTAGCTTTGCAAAATAATATTCGAAGCCTGGCTTTTCCCTCTATTAGTACCGGGGTTTATGGTTACCCAATTGAAAAGGCTGCTCAGGTCGTTCTTGAAACCTGCTTACGATACATTGAGGAACATCAGGATTTTGCTATGGTTAATTTTGTGCTTTTTAGCCAAAATGATTATGATGTGTATGTGAAAACCCTCAGAGCGGTATTTTCGGAAAAATATGCTAATAGATTTTTAGATAAATAATTTCACAACACATATTCATACAATAGTAGCGCAGGGCTGAAGCCCTGCGCTACATTATAAAAAAATTAATGCATGAAATTTAATATCTGAAATACTATAGGTCATGTAGGGTTTGTAGTTTTCAAAAACCGGAAGGGTTGATTTCTTGAAAAATGATTCCCTCTAGTAAGCTTGCGTCACTGATAATCATTTTGGAAACCTTCAATATTTTCATGAAGGCTATAAATAAGCTGATGCCGGCTAAGATAATATCCTCTCTTCCTTTTTCTAAACCTGGTATTTTTACTCTTTCTTTAATTGGCAAAGATCGCAAATCATTTTCCAACTCCTTTATGAGGGTTAAGGAAAGAGGGAAATTATTTATTTTTTCAGGGTCATAGATACTTAGTTTTTGACTTATAGCGGCTAAGGTGGTGGCTGTACCACCAGTTCCAATTACCTGTGGTGGTGGATTGAAAGAAAATGAAGGAATGGTTTTTTTAATGGAATTGTGGCAAAAACGATACATACCTTCATATTCTTCAGCACCTGGGGAATTGTGAGGCGAAAATTTTTCGGTAAGCCAGACAGCGCCAAGAGGAACACTTAAAAAGGAAGGAGCCCCGCGTATAGGAAAATAGCTGAATTCGCTGCTGCCTCCCCCGACATCAATAACAGCCATGTTTTTTGGTGATAGGCCAAGGTTTTGGATGGCTCCATGAGAGGTAAGTTTGGCTTCCATTTTTCCTGAAATTATCTGCAAAAGGAGCCCTGTTTCTTTATAGAGTAATTGCTGAACATCTTTACTATTGCAAGCCTCACGTAAAGCGCTTGTCCCAAAAAGAAGGATTTTTTCAGCTTTTAATTTTTGTGCTTGGATTGAAAATTTTTTGATTACAGTAATAACCCGCTCTAAATTTTTAGACGATACTTTTTTTTCTCTGGTAAATCCTTTTCCCAGGCGAACGATCTCACGTTCTCTCCATAAGACACTGATTTGAGAATCACTCAGCGCTTTTGCCACCATCAAACGGATGGTATTGGTTCCAACATCAATAGCCGCTAAAATCATTGTACAATCCTTGCCTTATTAACTGCATATCAATAAATAGTATTTATCAATCAAGAATAAGATAATATCCTGTAAAGAATATTTTTTCAATATAACAGCAGATGAAGCTGCTTTCCCCAAACTCTTTTCTTGACATTAATGATTCAGCCAGTAAAATAGAGAAGGCAATGGGGAAGAATAAAATGTTGTGTGGAGGATGGGGTAGTTTATGAGTAAAGAAAACGAGAGAAGAATCCATGGAAGAGTTGCTTTAGAAATTCCTGTTGAATTAGTAGCCATCCCTGTCAGCATATCTGATGGAGCGCACAGCTCCATCACCAAAGATATCAGTTTTTCCGGTCTCAATTGTAAAGTTAATCAATATATACCCCCCTTTACCCAGGTAGAGGTTAAATTATTACTACCTCAAAAAGACACCATTCAGGCTCCTCATCAAGTATCCCTCCAAGGCACTATTGTCAGGATTGAGCCGGCAGAGGGAAAAGAGGGCTGTTCGGAATACCATATCGCCATATTTGTATCTTCAGGTATCAATTTACAGAATGAACAATTCTCCTCTATTTTAAATGATAACCAACCCGCACAATATTCGGATTGATACGCTATGCCCAGGATCAAAGTTCTCCCGGAAAATGTTGCTAATATGATTGCTGCAGGCGAGGTTATTAATCGTCCTGCTTCTGTGGTTAAAGAATTAGTGGAAAATTCTCTGGACGCCGAGAGCGATAAAATAGAGATACATGTGAGACAATACGGCAAAGGAGAAATTAAAGTCGTCGATAATGGTCATGGCATGGGGTATCATGATGCCATGCTGGCTTTTGAGCGGCACGCTACCAGTAAAATCAGTTGTCCTTCGGATCTTCAAAGTATTCATACCCTGGGATTTCGAGGAGAAGCCTTGCCCAGTATTGCCTCTGTGGCCCTGTTTAAGCTCATGACCCGGGAGAAAGGGGCTGAGATGGGCACTCAGATAATCATTGATGGCGGGAAGTTATTGAAGGTTTCTGAGGTTGGAGCGCCACGGGGTACTACTATTCAAGTATCATCTTTATTTAAAAATATTCCTGCCCGTCGAAAATTCTTAAAGAGTAATGCTGTAGAACTGAATCACATAACCCAAACCTTGCATCAGATAGCGGTTTCTCGGTATCAGAATCATTTTGCCTTTTACCATAATCAAAGAGTTATCTGGCATTTACAAAGGGCCGGGAGCCTTGGGGAACGAATTCAACAATTATACGATGATGAAATTACCGATCACCTGTTGGAGGTAGATCAAGAGTGTGAGTTTTTTAAAATCCATGGGTTTATCGGCAATATTACCTATACAAAAACGAATCGTTTTTCTCAATATTTATATGTCAATAATCGATGTATCCGAAATCCACTTTTATTGAAAGCTATTTCTGAGGGATACAGCCATGTGATTCCTCAAGGAAGACACCCCATTTGTTTTTTATTTTTTACTATCCCTGCAGACCAAATTGATGTCAATGTACACCCGGCTAAAGTTGAGGTTCGATTTTCTAATCAACAAAGAATTTTTGAACAGATAGTTTGTTTAATAAAAGATCGGTTAGCCAGTTCTCGAACAGTGCCAAAGGGCTCAAAAGCTTTGTCAATTCCGCTAATAAACACGGATATCAAATCACCACCTGTTGGTGAAACTCCGGCAATGACTTTTAAAGGGCCTATTGAAGAAGTTGTTAGGGAAAAACAAACTATACCGGAAGATTATCTTAACCATATATATCATCCATCTCCGGAAAAGAAATCAACGGGTGGTGATAAAGTGGATAATTATCAAGAAAAAGTACAAGCTGCCTTTTTTTCATCAAAGCCCTCCTTCCAAAAAATTGTTCAGAATGAAGATCCCAACCAATTTTTTATACCTGAGAGTGATTTTTTTCAACTCGACAACTCGTTCATTTTTTTTGAAAGCAGTAAAAGCTTAGTGATTGTAGATCAACATGCAGCTCACGAACGAATTAGATATGAACAACTGCAAAAAGAATATCGTGCCAAAACTACTTTATGTTCTCAAGGTTTAGTTGCTCCCATACCTTTTCAGGTCCCCAGGCATTTAATTGAATTGGCCGAAGAGTTACTTGCTCCACTTAAGGCCGTAGGCTTTGAGATCGAATATTTTGGTCAAGATACCTTTGTTATTAAGGCTATTCCTCTTTTACTCAGTAAGACTAATCCTCTAGATCTGATTCAAAATATTTTTGATAATCTTTCGGAATTTTCCCAAAATGATACGTCTGCTTTGATTAATGCCCTGCTTATTCGCATGGCCTGCTCTTCAGCTATAAAAGCCAACCGGAAAATGAATACGGAAGAGATGAGAAGTTTAATAGAACAATTGAGAGAAACTGCTATGCCTTTTCGTTGCCCTCACGGCCGGCCCACCACCATTCAATTACATCTAAAGGTTTTAAAAAAACATTTTCTGCGGACATAAAAAATTAAAAGAAATGAAAAGTGAAAAAAAACCGCTGGTTGTCATTTTGGGGCCTACTGCAGTTGGAAAGTCTTCTTTGGCTCTTGCTTTAGCCGAAAGGTGGAAAACCGAAATCGTAAGTGTTGATGCCATGCAGATCTATAAATACATGGACATTGGTACGGCTAAACCCTCTGTTTCGGAACGTTCATTGGTCCCTCACCATATGATAGATATTGTTTCCCCTGATGAGGATTACAATGCGGGAAGGTATGAATGGGAGGCATCTCAGGCCATTCATCAAATTCACTGCTCAGAAAAAATTCCACTGCTTGTAGGAGGCTGCGGGCTTTATCTTAAGGCTGTTTTATATGGTTTTTTTCAGGGACCTAAGGTTGATCTTAATCTGCGAAATCAGCTCAAAGATGAGATGAAAAAAGGAGAGGGTTATTTATACGAAAAATTGAAACAGATTGATCCTCAATCAGCTCAAAAACTTCATCCTAACGATCATCCAAGGGTGATTCGTGCGCTTGAAGTTTATCTGCAAACCGGGATTCCTATGTCTGTTTATCAAAAAGATCATTCTTTCAAAAAGGCACGCTATCAGACAAGAGTTATCGGCTTAACTCGAAACAGTAAGGACCTGTATAGCCGAATCGAAAAGAGAATTGATAAGATGATTGAAATGGGGTTGATCGAAGAGGTTGAAAAACTTCTCGAATTGGATTATTCAGAAAATTCCACGGCTCTTCAGGGATTGGGGTATAAACAAATAATCGCCGCCCTTAAAGGAAAATATTCTATGAATGAGGCTATTCAAATTCTGAAACGAGATACCCGCCATTATGCCAAACGACAGTTTACCTGGTTTCGAAAAGTAGAGAATGTGCATTGGATTGACCTTACTGAACAAATTCCTTTGGAGGATGTTTTAAATCAAATACAAAATTTGAGCATGGACCTTTTTGCCTGATAAAAAGCCCACTCCCTGAAATAGGAAGTGGGCTTTTTTATTGCTTATGTTATAAACGGATTCTTGAATATAGCCGCATAGTTCTATAGTTCAAGAATAACAAGTCTAACGGTGTTCATATGCAGCTAATGTGATTAATAATATCCGCCACTACTATAGTAAGAGGGGTATCCGCCATAGCTGCTGCCATAACCACTATATGGGGAGCCATAACCGCCATACATGCTGCTGCCATAACCACTATATGGGGACTGCATACCGTATCCGCCATATCCACTGGAGCCATAACCGCCATAGCTACTGCCATATCCACTGTAAGGGGACTGCATACCATAACCGCCGTAAGGGGACTGCATACCATATCCGCCATATCCACTGGAGCCATAACCGCCATAGCTACTGCCATATCCACTGTAAGGGGACTGCATACCATAACCGCCATAGCTACTGCCATATCCACTGTAAGGGGACTGCATACCATAACCGCCATAGCTACTGCCATAT
>DAOURK010000167.1 GCA_030625085.1 Pseudomonadota bacterium | reverse complement strand
CCTATTCTTAAAGGGGTTGAAAAGCTACAATCCCCCTTTACTGTTCCTTGGTTAAATAATATGACCGTTGAAATTGTTTGGACTGCCTAGGTTAGGTCTTATTATGGCGTTTTTACCGCCTGTGAAAATCGGTGTTAAACCTTAAATTGTGTTCTCAATAATTTTAAATTGATATTGACAGTATATGCTCCAGAATCAAAAGAAAGCACTGAATAGCCGTCCACGTTTAAAATACGTTGCATGATTGAAATGATACCTCGAATACGCAATAGTGGTTGGCCAAGCGACTGTGCAAGGGCAGTCTGAAGCACTGTACCACCATGGGACTCTATTGTTCTCAGAAACTCTCGGATCATCGTATCCGATAAGACAGCACGGCCGCATAATTTTGTCTGATTAACCAGCACCGGTGATTTCAATATACCGGTAATCCATTCAACCTCATCTTTTTTTCCCTTAGGAGGAAATAACCGCATTTGGTTTTTAAGCGCTATTTTAGGTTCCGCCTTAAGTGGTGTGGGGACATCATCAGGTAATGTGCTTTCTGTAAAAGAAATATTCCACCATAACGGCTGATAAAAGGGGATAGCTTCCCAACCTTTTGGTATCTGCTGCCATTTTATCACTGTGAGAGGGACGACAACTTCCTGCGGGGTTACACCGCCATGGTATCCATTTTTCTTTTTACCATATCGAATGTGTTCACTAAAAGGAAATATTGCCTTTCCTTCTTTGGGTTTTAGCACGCGTGTGCCTTTGATGGTAATCTCGCCATCGTGCAAATTTTCATCATCAGGTCGCCATCTTTCGCCGGTTTCATGATTGTAAAGCACAGAATGATATTCCAGGACATGTCCATGATCACTGGTAATAATGACGGTCCGCTCACCCTCCCGGGCAACATGCAGCAATTGAGAGAGGATAGGTATGTTTTCAATACGCCAAGGATTGGATATTTGATCGCTGCGATACAGGGAATCGTCCACGGCATTGACCACAACCCCAATAACCCTTCTTCTTGGTGTAAGAATTTCATTTCTTACAGATTCAGCCAAATCAGTGCCGTCAATTCTGCAAAGATCAGCCTTATGAAACAGTTTCGGCGGCATTGATCCTGAGGATGCACGAAGGTGATCATACTGAGTAAAACCTTTACATTCATCATCCTTTGGATCGGCAGTTAATTTCCCACATAGCAAGCTCCTCCGGGATACCTCAGTAATCGTAGGTAGTGCAGCGATCATTGGTTTTTGAGGGGCCCAATCTTTGTGGGTCAACTCAACCCAGGCATTATTCAAGATTAAATCTTCCTTTAGCTCAGAAAAAACCGCATGGCTCATGCCGTCCATGACGATCACAAGCAAGGGATGTTTTTTGGCTATAGGAGCCACAATTTTTTCTAAAAAGTCTTCAACCCTAATGAGTCCTTGCCCTTTTGAGCCTGCCTCAGTCCATTTTTGTAAAAGTTCAGCAAAGTGCTTATTCTGAATTTCTCTTGATTTTTCAACTTGTTTCATTACTCTATTGTAAGCAGTGCTAAGGTCCCGGCATTCATCTCCTATCTGCAAGGCAATTCGCGCACGGTCAACGAACGCGCCATCTTTTGCATACGCGGTCGAAGCCTCAACAAAGTTTTTTGCTAATATAGAATGGTCCTTATTATGCGCAAGCCAATGACAAAGTCGCAGGGCCATTCTCATCCTTTCCAAACGTTTAGACGATTTTAAGGCGGCAATATGCTTTCCCGCATTTGTCAGAAGATCTTCCAATTTTTTGAAATCCGCTATTTTAGTTTGCCCACGCATTTTACCAAGGCTTTTTGCAAATCGGCTCAGACGCTGTTCAAATCCTAATAAAGATACTGAACTAAGCCAAGCATATTCTTTTGCGCCTATCTCCTGTAAGAGATAATCCAATTTTGTCTGTATTTCCGTAATCATGCCCTTAACATTTGTGTCCACTAATTTCTTAAACACTTGACATGATGCGTTCTTCCAGCGCTGTGCCATTTGGGGCGAAACAGGACGATTATTTGTATATTTTTCAAGCCGCACTGAGGCATCCCTCAATTGCACATCACTGCAAACCATATCACTTGATGTTACCTCTAGGGCAAGCCCTAAAGTCAACAAATTAAAGCAGGGGGAGCTTTTCAAAAGATTTAACAGGAAAACTTCCAGAGCATCCGGGTTATATTGAATCCATCCACAAATGTCCTGAAACTGCATCTCGGCCAATTTGTTCAACAGTAAAATTCGCTTTGCATCCAATGCCCATTCCAGGATATCTGTCGCGACTGGCCGAGGTGTTTTAAAACCTAGAAGCAAGAAAAGCACTTCCTCCCAAATCTTTTCCGCAGTAAGGAAACCATCTGCTACAACCGGATATCCCTCAGCCGGCGCCATGTTAAGGAGCACATCTGCCAGCCATTGTTTTTTTAATACAGTCACATCGATTGCTTTTGCCTGAAATAATTCTTTGACACTTTCCCACGGTTTTATCGGAATTAGCCTCCGCTTGGCCAGCAAGGCCCTTATATCGTTACCCAAATCCAAATCTTCAAGCTTGGTAATAAAGGCCAGCTTTAGGTTCCGCTCATTTGCTTTTAAGATGAATTCCCTTATGGCGAGCTGGGAGTCGCACTGGGCCACCAAAAGCTCCTGTCCATCTATCTCAAGGGAAGTATTTTCTTGCCACTGGCTGGCTGTTTTGAATCCTAAAATCTTTGCTTCCGGGCACCTTTTGAGCATTCCCAGAATTTGTCCTTTTAAATGCGATGTTTTAATTATGGCCATGATAGTTTATTTGTAATTACCTTAGTGTATTTTCCATTTTAAATTAATGCGTACATTCTTTTCTCTGTCCAATATTTTGATAATTTCCCGATATATTGTTTTGAACTCATCGCAGGTCAAATCCTTTTCCCCTTGCCTTAGTGTCTTCGATTGACCTGCCGCATCCTCCTGTTGCTGTGCTTGCTTCGGTTCATCTTCAGTATCAATCTTCTCAAAAGAATTAAGATTAATACTGACTTTTTTCTCCTGGGCTCGGTGATCTTCTTTCTCTTTCTCATCAAGAGCGGTTTGGATTAATTTCCATGCTTGATTTTCTAATGATCGCATTTTGGGGGCCAGGGCAATCACCAATTCGTCCGCTTCAAGGGCTGATTTAAGTTCCTCTGCTAACCGCCCTGCGTCTTCTTTCTGATTGCCCTCAAGTTTTTCAGCTTTTTCAATTATATTCCATCTAACATGAGCAATAGCATCTATCACTTCTTTGGATTTTTTAATGCTGATTCCAAGGGCGGCATCATTCGGCATGGAATCCGCTTGGTGTTTCCATTGTGAAAGGCACTCAACCAGCTTCAACCCTTCAGTGAGCAATATATCCGCCACGAATGCTTGTGCATGGCCGGCGGTTATCAGGCGGGGGGCTAATCGATTCAAATCCCTTCTGGTTGTCCATAACTGGTCCAGTGATTGATGAAGGTTTTTACACTTCTCTTTGTATTCCGATAACATTGCTTTTACATTTTCGGAAAATTTGGCAACATTTTTTGCATTCAGGAGCGGCGATTGAGTGATGCCCAAAATCAAACCGGCCCTTTTTACAGCGTTCCCCCAATCTTTTTCAGAGGGAAGATTGATTTCCTTAAGTTCAAAATCATCCATAAGCCCATCTATGGCAGGTTCAACATTGTGGTTGTCATGAAAAAAGACACGATTTGTTTGCGCGGCAAAGGTCAAGATAATCAGGTTTTCTAATGTTTTCGGCAGCCCCATGGACTTGGGTTCATCAATCCACTTCCGCAGTACTCTTACAGAGAGTTTTTCCTGGCTATCAGCCTGCATTTTGAGGAAATGATTTTTCCAATGGTGATGTATAATAAAAGGGGTTTCCTCCATGGTGCCGATATTAAGGGGATTAGCAATCATACGAAGATCTTTTCTCAGGCTCTTTTCTGCTATTATGCGGCCATCCGGGGCCTGCGCGGCCCTTTCAATTTCAGAAAATACCTTGCCGACAACGGAAGGGGCCAGTTTGATGTTCTCATCAAATTGAGGATGCGCAGGAAACTGAAATTCAAGCGCCTGTCCAAGAAGGTGAGTAAAAGCCTGCGCCAAGTCCGCCCCTATAGGTGGTCTAAGATCAAAACCATTCACAAGGCTTTGAAAGTGTTCAGCCGGCTCAAGATCGGATTCAGAATCCAGAGCATCAGGATCGGACTTGCTAATGCCGTAAACATTTTGGAGATATTGAAGCATCTGCTGCTGAAGCTGGCTTTGCTGATTTTTTAGCAATGTCTTGGCCACCTGTGTATCGGAAGGGGAAAGGTGGCCGGTATAGGCCTTGAAATTTTCACCTTTCAGGATATTGTTAATGATCACCAAGCGGCCGAGTGATTTTAAGGCCCGATGATTTAAAAAAGACGGAATGATAATAAATGTTAAAGAGCCTTCGGGGGATTCCTCCCGAAATTGATTCAGTTTGGCCAGGTCATCCTTTGGGCCATAGCCGGGTTCTTCATCAAAGGGGTAATCAATGATAACCTGCCAGTTTGGATTGTCATTTTTAAGGTTGTCTAAAGCCTGTTTTCGCACGTTTTCAAATTTAATTTCGCATGTCCGCTGAGTGCCCCGCCAGCAAAAAGGATGAGGCAGAAACAGCCCACCCTGATCATCTATTTTAAAGGAATCAAAAATCAATTTTTTAATTTCTCGAATACGGTTGCCGCTATTATCAAAGCGCAACGCCTGGTCAATAATGCTTTCAGTGTCCACACCGCTCAGTTCAATGGAAATTGTAGGGTTGGTGGGTTCATCGCCAATTTTTATCTGCCCTACCTCAGCAGCCCACTTTCTGCATTTGGTTAACACAATTTGGCTTTCATGGCCAGGAATGGGAGATTTTATAGTCCCATGGTTCAATGCGGCAAGCCGACTGGCAGTTATCCCCCTTAAGGCTTCTACATTTGGGGCAAGAGCAGCCAGCAATAAGGTTTTGAGAACACGGTCATCGTTTTTCAAATTTTTCGTAGCCTGATCCCCCGAAGGCCGATTTTTCATATCATCCAATGACAATCCATGATCCCGTTCTAATATCGGTCGTAATTTTTCTTCATAAAGTTTTCTCGCATTAACAAAATTTTTGCGAATATCATCGCTAACCGCTTCATCACCTTCAGAAATAGCATCAAACAGATCGCCCACCGGAATAATCTCCCCCAGCATAAAGGTGTCCTTTTGTTCTATTAATATTTGTAGCATCACTTTCAGCGATGTTCTCTCGCGTTGCAAGAGAAAAGACATAGCCACCAGCGTGTCCATAAAGGCCGGGCTGAAGGGATAAATCTTGCGAAACATTTCGCGGTCGGATTTACTGGTGAGCAGCACCGCCATAATGTCTTCACGAATACGGCCTGTTTCTTCAAAGGCAGCGTCAATTTGCCTCCGTGCAGTTTCCGACTTTGGTTTTAGCACACGTTTTTCAGCAATCGCCGGTAAATTTTTATCTTCAAGCTTGATTTTTGCAAAACGGGCTTCCCACCAATCGAGAGTATCGCTGAAACTCAAGTATTCAGCGCCAGTGACATTTTCACCGATCAACTCTTTCAAATCACGCTGCCGGGCCACAAAACTGATAAGGGGAATAGGCCGTTCAGCGGTTTGGGCCTCAACCAGTTTTGAAACCTTAGGTCCTTCACGATTCACAAATTGGACATCGGCTGAGCGGCTTGCCAGCCATAAAATTAATTCGTCCAAAAACAGAACCACCGCATCATATCCAATGGACTGTGCATGTTTGCTGATGATGGATAATCCCTCATCGAGGTCCACAAATTCGTTTGTTCCCCGGATGGATGAAAAAAAATGCTCGACTAGGGCACTCACCAGCCTTACCCTTTCATCAGATCTGGGATCTGATTGAACAGCCGCATCATAGGTTTCTTTTGTCCATCCCTGAGATAAAAGGCCCCAGTCATCATTTTCAGAGATATTTCCTTCATTCAATTTATCGAAAAATTTTTCATCTCCCAGACTTTGCCTTATTCCGGCAGCATCTTTAAATAGTTCTTCAGATCTATAAAGCCCCGGCACCGGTGTTTTAGGGTAAAGGGTTTTGACTGTGTCAGCATACCCCCCTAATATGGCTTGTTCCATACTCTCTTTGCCGATCATATGATAAGGGATAAGAAAAAATTTTCGCTCCTCGGTCCAGGAGTTATGCTTGGCAATCACGGCTGAAAGGTCGGGGATAGACCGCGCCTTGGGATTGCCCTGCAATAGTAAATTTAAAATAGCCATAAAATGACTTTTCCCGCTACCGAAGCTTCCATGTAAATAACATGCCTTGCTGGTATTCTCCTGTACGCCTGCCTTGATCAGGTCAAGGGCCCGATCAAAACTATCAGCAAGCTGAGGTGTCACCACATAACTGCCCACGGTTTTTTCCGGTCGGGAAATGCCTTCGGCAAGCTTGAGTACAAAATCCCCCCGGCGCACGCGATCAGGTAAATTAAAAAGGTCTTTTATGTAAACTGTCATCATCCCACCTTATTATATTTTTGAATTTTATAAAGGCACGGTTGTTCGTAAGCTGCAAATACATTGTCTCCCCAAGGTTAATTTGCGCGTATAGTAATTTTTATTTTGTTTATACGCAGTTTCAGGCTCTTTGCCTTTATGCCTCTGTGCCTTCTTTTTATTTATGTTTCCGGTGCCCAATCTCTTAAGTCTTCCAATGTGTTGCCCAGCTCCCGTGCTCGGCTTTCAATATAGTTTGCAAAAAAATCGCCCATACCAAGGCCGTAGGTCGGGTCCATATCATTGTGCCATTGACGCAACCAGGGGAGAAGTTCAAAAAGGCCGGCCAGCATTGGAATAAGGCGATGTTCATTCCAACCGGAGTTTTTTGCATCTTCCAAATAGGCGGAAAGGGCTTGGGCCTGCTGAAGATGGTCCCAACCCGCCCAAGTGATAACCAGACTGCCTTCGGTTTCCTTCTCTAAGCCTGGATATGAGGTAAATCGCTCTTTGGGGACATCCAACTTACCGCGTAATTTCCAATAGGCTGTTTTGGTAAAATCCTTGGATTGATATTTTGGAGGCACGGGAATATTACCGATTTTTTCCTTTTTTAGTTTCTTGACATTATCAAAACTTAAGTATTTCTGGTCATCTTTGGCAAGCGCTGTAAGTGCGTCAATGGCATCCTCCTCCCGTTGTAGTTTCCAGGTCTCCTCCCACTCTTGTCGTTTACGTAGGCCGCTCGGTTTGTATCGTAATACCGGGAGGAAGGGGATTGCTTCATTTTCCACCAAGGCTTCTACCAGCCTGGTGACATCAAAGTCCGGTCGACCTTTGTAAAGCTCAGCTACCTGAAGGAAATCATTGTCCGCCCTCAGCAAATCCGCCAACTGGGCGCAGCTAATCAATCTGGGATCTTTTGTGGAAGGTTGCGGTGCCGTTTCCGCCATCAGGTCTCGGCCGCTCAAAGTGAATTCAAGTCTATTTAATAGCCATTGTTCTATGGCCTTTTTAAGCTGCTTTTCCCAGGGCACCATAGCCCAGCGACGTTTGTATTCCGGCTGTTCAATCAGACGAATGTCTTTGTCAGATTCGATCAATTCAATGCGGCGTTGGACAAGCCTGCGGTAGTCTTCAGGCCAGTGCCCAGGGATTTCAGTTACCGGTGTTGATCCGTGCCGTTCGAACCAATTGGTTTCAAGCACACCGTCTGCTATTTTGCGGGCCATGATTATTTCGAAGGCACGCTCGCCTAGTTTTATTTTCGGGACATAGGCTGTTTCAGGCATCCAGAGCTCTTCGTTGGTGATTTGGTAAAAGTTGTAACATTGCCAGTCAAGTTCCTCTTGAAGGGCAATCATTTGTTCACGGGTCTCGATGAACTGGTTTTCTATTTCTTTTATGGTATTTTGATTAAAAAAATTTTTCTTAATAAAAAAAATTGGCAGACAGGCAACGCATTGATTTGTAATCACATCTAATTTTTTTGCAAGAGTAAGCGGTTTTTTTTGGGGGATGGGGAATTGCAGTAGTTTGGTGACATCCCATTCAAGCCTTTCTTCCCATTTGCCGGAAGCATATCCTCCTTTTGGGAAAAATGTTTGTCTGCCCCAGAAAAGAGAAGAGGAACTGTTGAGAAGCCCAATTAGTTCCAGGTGTTCATCTTCTGTTGCTTTTGATGGGAGTTTGATTACCGGCGCTGATCTATTAAAAACTTTTTTGCCTCGATCGAGGACGAAATGGTTATGGGTGGCTACGAAGGCGAAGGTAATTGTAAGATTGGAATGTAATTTATCTTTATAAAATTCCCGCCATTCATACCAAGTCATACCTAACTCAATCATGGATGTTCCAAATCTTTTTCTATTATTAAGAGTAGTTTTAAATCCCCACAAATTTTTTAAAGTATTTGGTAATTGCTCTCTGGAATATAAATGGAAATTTTCATCATAGACCCAAAGGCCTCTATCGAAAGAAGCAATTGCCCAATCACGGACTTTATCTCCAATAATAAAAGGGATGGAATATTCAAATCGAAATCGTTTTATAAGTATAGGATCAGAAAATAAATAAATATCATCTTCCCCGGTTATTGTTACAAAACCTATCATAGACAGTATAGTATTTAATTTAATATTTGTTGCCGATTCCAATTGGTACCTTAATCCAGCCCCGCCTCCACCACCCAAACACCACGGATGTTCATAAAACCGTTTTCTATCAGTATCCCCTGCACTTACAAATTCGCTCTCCGATCCCGGTAAATCAATCTGCCTTACAATGGTCTTCCAAACAGCCCCGTCTGCCGCATTTTCCGGCGTACCCGGTTCGCCCTTAATTCCCATTACCGTTCGAATTTTATCCGCAATCGGTTTTTGATTTCGGCCAAAAAGGATCACTGTAGGCGTGCCGTGGCCAGGAAGATAGGCCCCTGAAGTATCTATTACATGCGTCAGGTCCCATTTTGGAATAAAGGTCTCTACCAATTTTTTACCGAATTCCCGTTTCATGAAGGAATTAGCTACGATAGCTCCCACATACCCAGCAGGGGTGCCGTTATTATCACTTACTGCAAGATCAAAAAAACGCTCTAAGAAAGGGCAAACCAGAGAATACTGCCGATGACACGACATAAAGCGATTTCTATATGCCTGATTGATCGCCTTATCCTTGACTGTAATATACGGCGGATTGCCGACTACTGCATGATAAGGCTGTCCCAAATAGCGGCGTAATTTATCAGCATCTTCGGTTTCATAAACGTAAGCAATGGGGTCCTTATCTACATGCATCTGCCGTCTCCATCCCTTGCCCGGCCTTGGTCCGTGCAGCAGAGAGTCACCTGTGGCGATATGGATGGTGAATCCCGGCGCATTTTTTAGCTTTTGGAATTTTGAGGCCTTCATGGCGGCCAAAAGCAATCGAAAGCGGGCGATGGCCGTTGCCTGGGGATTGATGTCCACGCCGTATACGGCATCTAAGGAGCGTTGGACCAACTCACGTTCGTTGGTTTCCGGTTCCTGCTGTTGCCAAAGTCTCAGTAGCCGATAAAAGGCGCCAATAAGAAAATGGCCGGAACCGCAGGCCGGGTCGATCAAGTGGACTTCCTTCAGGCCAAAGGTGTCTATGGCAGGTGTTAGGGTCCGGTCCAAAATAAATTCTTCCACAAACTCCGGGGTTTGCAACAGCGCGTACTTTTTTCGGGCCTCCTCGGAAAGGTCCTGGTATAGGTTCCCTAAAAATCGGGTATCCCAGGTCGGATCAGTGAAATTATGGATTAACTCACCGGTTTTAGCATTAATTTTTTGAAAAAAATTGATTAGCAGGCTTGCCCCATCACCGGTGGGGCCGACGCGCCAGAGGCGATTGTGGTCTTCATCAAAAAGTTCTTTTACTCCCGGGAAAGTGGATACATTTTTAAAAATATGTAACAGATATTCCCGATCAGTCTCTCTGGGATGTGATCGGAAGTAAAGAGTATAGTTGTCCCGGGCTTGGTGTAAATGTTCACCATGGCCCGCAATGTATGAATTTTCAATCAGCCTGTTATCTTCCATAAATCGCACAAAAACACAGGCCAGTATCCAGGCGGCCGCCGTCTGGGTAATTACCTCATCTCGCCATGCTAAATAAGTCTGGCCGGTCCTTTCAGCCTTTTTGGCTTCATTATATTCATTTTGTAAATGCTTAGGGACTTGGAAAATACTAAATTACCGTTTATAATGTTTTCATACTGCAAAAAAGGAGGGACTGCGTATGAAGACATCAACTTTGGTTCGGAATGGAGTATCGCCAGAACTGGTGGGTTTGATTTCGCGTTTGGTTGAT
>DAOURK010000174.1 GCA_030625085.1 Pseudomonadota bacterium | reverse complement strand
GCAAGATAATCAACTGCTCAAATTTATTGTTAAAAATTTAGGAACTATTGGGGGAAAGGCAGATGAGTGCCTGAATGATGACGTAAAAAATTATTAATTTACAAAAAATAGCTAATAACGTCTAGTTGTTGGGAAAATTTGACTCACGGGAGCCTCTCCGGGTAAATTTAAAAAAAATTGTCGGGGTTGGCCATGCCCCTGCTTATATATTCGGGGGTTTTCGTTCAGGCACTAAGTAGCTTTACAAAAAGCCTCCCTATATCGCTTCAGCGAACATTTGCCAACCTTAATCCAGATGAAATCGTAAAAAGTCTCATAAACGTGTCAATAAACGTGAGCCCTGCCAAAACGGAAAGGAGTCGGTTCCCAGATTAGTCAGACAGCAAAGCTAAAGCTCTATGCTACGAGGGTTTTTATTACTGCTGACTTATTATTCTTGAAGTCGGCTTACTAAATGAAAATAGTGGACAAGACTCTTTATTCCCCCTGCAGCTTGAAACCAGTCAAAATATTCATTTGGAGCATGATAGCCGTGTTCAGGTAAGCTGAATCCTAAGAGTACTATAGGTACGGCCCAAATATTTTGCATGCTGACCACTGAGCCGATAGAGCCTCCTTCACGGATAAAAAAAGGTTTTAGGCCGAATCCTTTATGGAGAGCTTCCCTGGCTGCTTTGGCGTAAGGGCCGGAAAATTCAGCCAGATAGGGATTTAAGGTGGCTCCTAAGGTAACCTCTACCTCAGGGTTTTCCCTTTTTACAAAATTTTTCAATAATTGGAAAATTTCTTTGGGGTTTTGATTCGGAACTAAGCGGGTACTGATTTTGGCTTGGGCAGTGGAGGGGACAATAGTCTTAATCCCCTCCCCCATATATCCCCCCACTATACCGTGTACCTCAAAAGTGGGTTTACACCAGATAGCTTGAATTAATTGAGAGGCGTCTTTTGATCTCAACGTCTTAAACCCATGGGTTTTTTTGAATTGAGAAACAGTGAGGTTTGCATTTTCATATTCTTTAAGCTCTTCAGGAGAAGGGTTTCGAACTTTGTCATAAAATCCATTTATATTAATTTTTCCAGAGATGGGATCATAACAGCGGTTAATAAGTTGGCAGAGTTCTCCAATGGGATTTCTGGCTGCCCCTCCAGTTAAGCCTGAATGAGTATCTTGGGTGCCGGTAGTAAGGGTTAAGGTGGCAGTCATTAATCCTCGAAGCCCGTGGGGTATGGCCGGTTTTCCCCTGGAGGCCCAGATTGTATCAGAGACCAGAATTGAATCAGTGTCCAGTTTCTGTTTCTTTGATTTAATGGCGGCCTTAAAGTTGGGGCTGCCGATTTCTTCTTCCATTTCCCAGATAAATTTAATGTTAAGAGGGATGTTTTCCTCCATAGCGTATTTTGCTGCCAGTAAAGCCGTAATAGCCGGTCCTTTGTCATCAGTAGCACCTCTGCCCAGATAATAGTTATTTTTCTTAATCATAAATTGGAAGGGAGGGTTTTCCCATTCAGAGGGCACGGCCGGTTGAACGTCCAAATGGTGATACAAAGTTATCGTTGGTGCATTGTGGTCAGTTTCAAGATATCCAAGAATAAGAGGATGCCCGGGTGTTTCTACAATTTCGGTTTGAGCCCCTATTTTTGTTAAAAAAGAGGCTGCAAGGTTTGCCCCTTTTAGCATGTCTTTTTTGTGGGCCGGGTCCATACTCACTGTAGGAATCTCTATGAGGTTTCCCAGAAAATCTTCAAAAGTAGTTTTAGAATCTGTAACGTACTTATTTAATCGATCGAGATTTATACTATCCATATTTTCCTTTCCTCATTATCCTCATCTTAACATCAGCAATTCTGTTATGTAAAGTGGAGGAAGTTCGGCAAAAATTAGCTTCGCTAGACGGTCGTCTTTTTTAAGCTCCTAAGCTCGCAAAAGCTAAATTGCCGGACTCGCTTCGCTCAGACATCGGCAATTTTATCGCTTTTGCTTCGCTAAGAATCTTTACAAAAAGACTCCCTATAACGCTTCAGCGAACATTTTGCCAACCTTTGTTCGAATATGGTCCATTAACAGAATTGCTGGTGTAATATTGCCTTTTGACGATTTTATCTTATATGATGCATTCGGGAAAAGTCGTTTTTATTTAAATTTTTACCCATCTGACCTTCGTACTTTTTTTTAAAATAATAACGTATTATTTGATATTGCCTGTAGTTCCCTTATTAGCAACCTTCTTCACGCCTGCCTTTTTTCTCAGGGCTACTCTGGGGCTAGTCCCTGGGGCTAGTTTTAAAATTTTTCCTTTCTTTATATCTAAAACCATTTTTAGCCCTTCGGTGTTAATATGAATATATTTTTCTGTAGTCTTAGAATTGCTATGCCCGGCAAATTTTTGTAACTGAAAAGCTTCTACCCCGGCATTAGCCGCCTGTGATAAGAACGAATGACGAGTGCCTTCATAGAGACTGATATGGTTTAATCCGGCTTTTTTAATCGCATTTCCCCAGACATGATTTAATATGACCCCTTCGAAATAAGGCGCGCCCCGTTTTGTAATAAATATAATCCCTTTTACCCCTCTTTTTTTTAAGAGCATATTATATACATCTTCGTCCAAGGGTAATATCCGGTTAGTTTTTGTTTTTGTGCGCATTTGACAAACATGCCCGGCAAAGGTTCTATGTATTTCAACAGTTCGATTCTCCCAATCAATATCTTCCCAATGCAAAGCCCTGGCTTCTCCCGGCCTAACTCCTTGCCTCATCATAAATAAAAAAATTGGCTTATGATGATCTGGAATATGGTTATATATAAGTGATTGGTCATTCTCATCAATCCATCGTGTTTGTGGATCAGGAACTTTAATTACAGGGAAATCCGGTATACTACTAATATCTTTTCTTTTTTTTGCGCTTTTAAATATAAGGTGGAGTGTCGCAAAAATATGTTTTTGGGTAGCCAATGATAAATTTTTAGGTAATTTTAAATAAAAATCTTCTAAATCACCATCCCTAACGTCCCTAATGTCTTGTGTTTTAAAATGGGGAATTATATGAATATTTATATCCTTCTCAAAACTTTTTATTGTATTCGGTGAATATTTGCCCCTGGCATGGGCCTCTTTAAGCCGCCAAAAAAAACTTTTTGCATAGTTATCAAACTGTAAAGCAACATAATTTTTCGCTACATAGTCGGCTGGGTCAAACTTATGCTTATCTATCTTCTGCCGGATCTCTATCAATACCCTATTGGCCAACTCATAGTTATTTAGAACCCGTCCATCATTATCCGAATAGATCTTCCTTTGCTTAGCATTCCAGAAAATATCCAGGTAGAATCGGTTGGGTATACTTATTTTTTGTTTTTTTAAACACTCTGGGCAAACCATCAACTGATCTGTATCTATAAATTTTGAATTGCAGACTTCACATCGTTGCTTAGTCCTTATAGTCCCCGCGGTTGACATAATAGGCACCCCCTCCTCCTGTAATTTTGGATTCAATATACAAGAAAGAGTATACCTGTTCGAATCTACTGATTGCAAATCAGTATCACTTAAGTTTTGCTGAACTTGCAATAATTCAAGCTGCAGTTCAAGAGATCTGATCTGATTTTCGATTTTTGGTTTAGGTGCTATTGTCTGCATTATTTATTCTAAATTTAATATTTTATCCCCTGGCCCCAAAAGCCGGAAACAGTGTTTCAAGAGCCAAGGTTATTTAATAATCGTGGGTTATATATTCCGACATTCCTAATTTTTTCGTCTTCCTGGTTGGCAAATATGCTGTCCTCAATTTTATTTCTTTGAATAAACTCCCCGCCGAATATTTTGCGCGTATAGTGGAGCTTTTTTAACTCCTCAGGCTTTAGGCCGGATAATTTCCGCATTTCATGAGGGAGATAAACAACTGTATCCGGATCATTGGTTCTGCATTCAGCCTTAAGCTTCTGAGTAGAACAAAGGTAAAAATCTTTGCCGGTCAAATCAGAATGAAGCTTTATGATCAGGTTGGCTTTGATGAAATTTTGGCCAGGGTCATCGGTGGCCTTTGGCACTGATGGTTCCGGATCAATAGAAAATTCCGGCGCAGATGGGTCTGCCATAGATTCCTGCTTAATCTGATGTTCCTCAATCCCTGCTTGTATCCACATTTGAAGATTAACTCCGTTTTTCCACATCTCCCCGGGATCTTTGCCCTCTATTGGTGACCAGCGTTTAGCCTGGTTAAAATGCTTTAACCAAAAATTCCAAGCTTGTTTTGCTCCGGTATTATCTTTTTTATACGGCTCACTATCCAAGGCAATAAGAAGTAATTCAGCCTTTTGTAAAATATCAATCATTCCTTTATGCGGCCTATTGTAAGCACTCCCCAAGACAATAACACCAGCTAAATTGCCGATTTCCTGATGAAGTAAAATCCCGCATAGCTCAGATTCAACGATTACGAAAACTTTATGATTATTCCCTATGATCTGAGGGCCGGTATAACCGCCAGGTATAGGCAGATAAGGCGGGGTTTTTTCCCTCCGATCTTGCAATCGGATTTTTACTTTTTGTAATCGGCCATCAATAAAGCTAGGGATAACTATCCCGGCTGGAATATATATTTTTTTTAGTTTGCCTTTGTCGTTTAATTCTTCCGGCAGGCCCCAGGCTTTTCTTTCCGACCAAGCGTCTTTCGGATTCCAGCCAAGACGAAAGGTTTTTATGGCTTCCTCGGAAAGACCTCTTTCGGTTTTGAGATATGAAAGGACAGCTTTACCGCCATTTTTTATTAGCTGGTCATGGCACCAATCAACCAAAAATGAAGATTTTTTAAGCCAAATTTCATTGGGAGAAGTGGTTTTTTTTGGTTCCCAGTGTGGCTTATTCTTTGTCCTGTCCCAATCAAAGGAACGCTTCATAAATTCAGATTTTTGGCCAAGAAATAAACATGCTTCCCTATAACCCATTCCCCGGACATCTCGCAGGTATTGAATGCAATCCCCACCTTTATTTTCTGCCCTGCACCACCATTTCCCGCCTTCCCCTTGCTCCGGCCAACACCGCAACCTATCTTTCCCGCCACATTTAGGACACAGGGAGGAATACTCACCGCCATTTGTACTGGCCACCCGTTTTGTTTCGATTCCATCTTGTTCAAGCAGGGCAAGAATTGTCATTTTTACCTTTTAAAGTGAACAGTAGTGAATAGTGTGAATAGTTTTGCAGAAACTCCCTACGGGAAATGTGTTTTTTTGACTTTGGTCTTATCTGTAAAATGGTTCACACTATTCACTACTGTTCACCTTTAATTTTATTTATTAATCCTATCCCTTTATAGTAAATGCCTGTATTTGTTCGTTTAGTTGCTTCAAAGCGATCTTTAATATATTGCCCGAAACGTTTTCCGTTGATTTCGGCCAATCCAAGTCCCTTACACCATGTTTTATATTCATCATAAAGTGTCCCTGCTTTAACCTTAGCCTCATGCCCTTTATAACAACATTCAGAAATAAAACGCCCAACATCGTCTTCATCTGTTTTATATTGGGATGTTGCTTCTTTAATGACTTTTGGCGGATTCAGTCCATGTTTCTGCCATTCGAGGCAACCGCGTACAAGCCAGGCGAGAATTCCGGAAGCTTCTTTTTTGAGTTTTTCAGATAAATTAGGATCACGCTTTCTTTCATTATTGGTTTTGGGGGCATCGATAAAGGAAAGTGTGAATGGTATTAAATGGATGCGCTGCCATAAGGCATAATCACTAGGATCTATTTTTGGTTTGTGATTAGTGAGTAAGTACAGTGTATGGGTAGGCTTAAAATTGACTTCACGTTTACCAAAAGGCTCCCGGCCACAAAGGGCATCCCCACCAACTAACCATTTAACCTTACCGGCATTAAATTTCCGGCCTTCATCGCTTTCAGATCCCCAGGCAATTCGCCGCCCACGCAAAGCCATAATATCGGAAGATGGCGCAGCACTTGACCTTGACCGCCCCTGATCTAACAGCATTTCGGCTTGAACTGGCCCGGCTAAAGGCCCTAAGGTATAATGTATTACCTCAAAAAGCGTGCCCTTTCCATTTCTGCCTATACCATAAGCAATGATTATAATATGTTCAGTGGTAAGTCCTGTGATTGAATATCCTAAAAGTCTTTGGAGAAAGGAAACCTTAGAGGGGTCTTTATCAAAAATTGCATTTAAAAACTTTTCCCATTCTGGCGCAGGTTCATCAATCCCCTTCCATTTTGTTGGGCTAATAGTTTTAATATAGTCTGTTTGTTTACCAGCGCGAAAGGTTCCGTTTTTAAGATTAATCACACCATTAGGACAACCTAATGCCCATGGATCAAGATCCCATTCTTCACCAGTAACACCAAGGGCTCTTTTCCCCGCCGCCGCTAATTCTAAGACATCCCTCTTCCAGCGCTTTTTTTGGAGAAAAGATATTTTTTTCAAATATTCCTTTTGCTTTTTCCTTGCCTTATTCGCCTCATCATTATTTTGATTTTTAGTTTCTTGAAGAGTTCTCCAATACCATTGAAAGGCTTCTTTCTCATAAATTTCTATAACCGGGTCAAACTTAGTTAAAATCTCTTCAACTTTATCTTCTTCCCAATAATTTTCCTTCCACTCATTCCATTTTCCCGCTGCATGATCATAGCGAAGTTGATCTCGGTATATTTGCACAAAAAGCCAAACATCCCCATCTTGTTCTGATTGCATCGCCTTGTAAATTTCTGCTTCAGAAAAAAGATTTTGGGGTTCGCTGGTAGGTTCAAATTCATTACTTTCTTCTTGCACCTTCGCTCTGACTTTCCTTATAATCTCCGTTTTAGCCTCACTATTGGACATCTTCTACTATCCCCCCGCTGAGTAAGTTTGCTGATTCAACTCTTTCAACAACCTTTGATTCCTGATCCTAAATTCCTTTTCCACAAACTCAGTAGCAGCCTTTACATACAGCTTACTTATTGGAATTGTTCTTTCAGCAGCCAAGATCCTAAACTTTTGATAAATGTCCTTAGGAATATGAAAATTTGCATGATTAACCTCTTTTTTGCTCACAACCTGCCTCCTTTTCATTGATTTTTTTGATCATTTACGATAATCTGTAATTGACAACAAAAAAGGGGTGTACAAAACCGAAACGGGATTGTACTGAATATCACCTTCTTTGTTGTTCATTCTTTCGAAGAAGTCAGTAGCTCTTAAGTTGCCAGACCTAATCTACTGGCTTCTTCATTTTTCTATATACTAAGTTATATCACGAGCAAAAAAGTCAAGTCAAGAAAAAAAATCAAAAAAGTTCTTTGTTTTCAATTATTTACATGACAACATATTTAAAAACTGTTGTCATGACAATATATTTTTTTTATGTTGTCTTAATTTTCTTTCTCCTTTTAGATTCGCCATAATTGCCTGGAAAAATATTTCTTCCAGTATTATCAATTATGTCTACAACATTTTTAATATCTCTAGCCCAGGTTCTTAATTTGCTTTGAATTTTCCTTTTATGTAAATTAGAACCTGGATCAAGCTCTTGAATAACTTCAAATAAATCTCGTCCTTTTACTCTAACCTCTTCATAAGCCTTTAACCATATTTTAAAACGTCCAATATCCTTTTCATCTTCTGTTAAAATTCGCCCTTTTGGCTTTGGGAAAGGTGGTTTTACTATTTTTTTTCCTTTAATCTCCTTCTGCTTCTCGATTACGATATTTTTAAATTGCTCAATGAGATCTTCCGCAGGGGCATTTAAAGGGATATTGAGAGTAAAATAGTTTTTTGGTATCATCAACGCATATATAGTAAAAGCTTCTTCTAACGTTTTAACTGGATAAAGTTGCTTTAACTCGTTGTCTTCCAGGATTTTGTTATTTTCTTTAATCCTTTTGCAAATGCCTATTAATTTATCTTCCCATGAAAAACTATGTACATCTCCCCAATAAAAAACAGTTTCAATAAAGCCCTTTAGATTTTCATTTACGAATCGTTTTAATTCATCTGGAGGGTCTAAAGAGGATTTTTGTTCAGGTGGCAATTTTTTCCTTTCTCTTACATATTTCCAAAAATTCTCATAATCCTTATTTTTCTTCAGATACTCATACCACAGCTTATATATTTCAGGTGCTAAGGGATTGTTTAAATAATTTCGAAGTATTTGATTGTAATCTTCTGTCATTTCCTTGTATCCTCTCCGATCCGGTATCCCTAAGAGTGGAGGAATGCCGCCCAACCGGGGATACATTCGGCTTTCAATGGGTGATCAGGCCCATCTAGGGCAGCATGTATTAACAAATCTTTAAATATGTTATAACCCATGGCATACAAAAAACTCAAGAAGTGAATTTTTTCTTAAAAAAATTTACTTGGAGATCCATTTGGTTTGTTATTTCCACATTTTGTTAAAAACGTTACAACATTGCTAACAAATTTCAGCTATTTGAGCTTTATTCTCAATGACTTTGAAGAATCCGGCAGAACCGGTTTTTGACTTTTGAGCTCTCATTTTCTGTACTCTGTTAAATAAACGATCCCCGACAATTCTTTCATGCTCGTTCCACTGGATTTGCCCATTGTAAGAGATCCGTCCAGTAAAGAAAACATTAGACAATAAATTTCCTATTTGTACATGGGACAGAGGGCAGCCGGTCCTTAGCTTTAATTTGCGTAAACTGTATCGACCGGTAGAATATAAACTGAATAGGGTCCTAATTATTTTGGCCTGGTCAGGATTAACCTCAAAGTCTTTTTCTCCACCAGGTGTGTATCTATAACCATAAATAATCGGCGACCCATTAAACCGGCCCTTAGTAGCATTGCAGGCTTTCCCTTTGAGCATCCTTTCCACAATCAATTCCCTTTCAGTCTGAACGAAATTGAACATAGACCGAAGCATTGAACGTGACATGGCATTGGTGGTATCAATAAAGGGCTCGGTCACGGATTTAAAAAAGATTTCTTTACTCTCATACTCCAGGATCTTAGGATACCCATCCAGCAAAGAGCGGGAAAAGCGGTCAATTTTATAGCACACAATACCCTTAATGCCGCTAAGGTGTTCTTCCATCTTTTTGAATTGTGGTCTATCGAAATCTTTTCCTGTGGCAATATCAACAAAGATCCTGGCAAGATGCCAATTCTGACTCCTGCAGTATGCTTTGATTGAATCTTGTTGGTTTTGAAGTGAGGTATTATCCTCTTGGGACTGCGTGGATACTCGGCAATAGCCGAATACGGTGGGTGGGTTTTTTGTGGTTTGCATTCTTTCCTCCCTTCCTCAGCAAAAAGCTGATTGAAAGAAGGAGACCGTTTTGATAAGATTAAATCAACCGTTCATTGGTAGGTCTCGCATTCGACCAATGGGCGGCCAGGGTAATAGAATAGGGCAAACTATTCTGTTACCCGCTTATTTATTGTTATATTCCCCCCTTAAAAATTTATCCAGTTCAGATTTAAGGAATCGATAATCACGACCTGCTTTTGTGGTTTTAATCCTGCCCTCTGCTATTATTTTATAAAGGGTCTTTTTAGAAATTCTTAAATATTCTATAGTTTCTTTTGTGTTTAAAACTTCATCAGGCATTTAAAACCCCTAATAGTATTTTATTTACTCTACACTTCTTTAATCTACACCTATCTTTTCGGTTTGTCAATACCCGAACATCACTTTTTTTTAATCT
The DNA here is from genome assembly GCA_030625085.1 of Pseudomonadota bacterium. Classification (GTDB taxonomy): domain Bacteria; phylum SZUA-182; class SZUA-182; order DTGQ01; family DTGQ01; genus DAOURK01. The sequence continues at coordinate 14 of DAOURK010000174.1, read as the reverse complement.
TTCTTGCAAAATAT
>DAOURK010000011.1 GCA_030625085.1 Pseudomonadota bacterium | reverse complement strand
CCTTCCAAAATGTCATCCTCATACAGACATAAGGAAGCCCTTTATCTAATTTTTATCTAAAGTCACCCTCAATAGTTCAAAAAAATTGGGGGAATCTTATCCTGATTGCTTAAAAAATGTTAAAATTAGAACTGCTGCCATATATCTTTTAAAAAATCGCCTTATAATACTCTCCAATTCCTTTTTAAAAAATAGGAGGAAAAAAGAATATTCCTGAAATAGCCGCCGGTACAGTTGTTATGATGGGAGGAGCAACAATACCTGTAGGAAGGGGGACAGGAGGAATAGGAAGCGGAACGGCAATGGAAGGTACGGGTGGAGGAATAATCGGAGGAGGAAGAAGTGCGGATGCACCTAAATAGACAGGAAGTATACCACCTTTAAATGCCCCCGGAAAAATTGATAGAAAACCTATAGCCGCAGGGTTGGCCAGTGGGAGGTAATCCGTTATAAAACTCGACGGAGTAACCGGCAATGTTTCGTAGTCTGTTGGAAGTTCAAGAACCAAGATGGAGCCATTTGGTTTTACTAAACTTGGAGGGGGCCATAAATCAACACCGCCGATTGGATCAAAATAGGCCATACCCAGTGGTGAATTATAAAGGAGCCATGGATAGCTCAATGAAGGGTTCCAGGTTAATCCGGGCTGAACAGGCAAGTTAGTAAGTGCGGTTAATTCAGTTACTATGGGGACCGGTATCCCGCTCACAGGGTCAACAGGCGATAGAGCCGGCGACCATAACGGCCATAATGTATCATAAGGAGGTAAGGCAGTCCAGTTTTGCGCCTGAACTATGGGTGAATAAATTAAGAATAAAGCGACTGATAAGGTAACTGTTATTAAAAATAACCATGAGAGTCTCTTCTTGATCATCATTTTGAAAATTCTCCTTTCCCATCCGCAAATAAGTTCTAAAGATTTCAACGTTCTCTTGGCTTTTTACTATGTTCTTGGCTTTTATTTTCCCCTTTTCACCTCCCTTTTTTTCAATGCGTTGCCACTATATAACCATCAACAGTTCACAAGACCTGGAGCGTACATTGCTGTTGCCTGAAATTTAAATAATTCATTCAGGTTACCCTTTTCGCATCCAGCCTTTAAATAAAGATTTTCACTAAAAACGTAACAATTGATAGAACCAACTGCAGGAATACCAGAATACCAGATTTGCCGGGGATATTTTCGAGGGCTGGGGAGAAAGAATAGGAAGATAGGTGCAGTAGTCTAACTGAAACCTTCCTTTGTGCCTTCAACGCGTTCGAAGAGTATTAGCGTGAGTTAACTATACAACAGTGCAATTTAGAGTGAATTGGAAAATAGTATTATTGATTTCTGATAGTTACGCAACACCTCCTTTTTATTTATTTTTTTCAAATTTTTAAAGTATGCTCGTTATTTTATTAGGGCAAGATTTATACCAAATGAAAATGATATAGATTTTTCAATTTTATAGAAAATACTGAATATTTAAAGCAAGTATTAATCTGCTTTTCCCTAAAAAATATGGATAGTGTCATAACCTTTATTACACCTATGTTGGCGCCAATATCTATATAAAGTAGGCGGGCTGCTTAATCATCTGAAGACTTGATGAGAACGTAGGTTTCATTAAGGTTAGTTATATTAAAAAACTTAATGATCAAGATTGGAAATCGGGGACGAGATTGGAAATCGGGGACGGGTTCACATTTTTATTAAAAAATCTAATTTTCCTGTATTCGAATCCTTTGTTATTTCTTTTTCCCATTTTTGCCAATCTTTTTCTGAAATCCTTTTCCTCAATTTTATAAATTCTTCTTCAGGAAGGACTTTCAATACCTTTCGTCTAAATTTTTCTATCTCGTGTTGTATAATCTCATCTCCCAATTGACGAGTTGCCAAATGATTCGGATCTATCCCTTCTAAAATGGAATAGCATAATAAAGCACGTGCTTGTTTATTTGCTCTTGCATAGTAAGTGCCTATGAACGAGTAAAAAGCTCTGACTTCACTTGTATGAAATATTTTTACAGATAAGGGGAAATGCATATAAATCTCAAATTTATTATCGAATATTTTAGGTATCTTTTTATGTTCGTTATTTTTAAGATAATATTCAGCTAGAGCAGTTTTACCAAATAAATAATGAGGAAATTTTTTGATCGTTTCAATGATTGTATTATAATATTTTTCACTCTGATTGCTGCAAGCATAAGCTATACCTATATAATTATAAATAGCCGGTACATTCGGATATCTTTTTTTCAATTCTAGGAGCTTAGCTAATTGTTTCTCAGGAGATTCTCGTATCTTTTTGCATATTTTTAAAAGCTTTCTCTTATCAGCACCAGGTATTTGAGCAAAATTTTCTTCTTCCTTCGGCTCATTCGAGCAGATAAAAGGTGCCGGCAAGCCGCCCTTACTCCTTTGAATTGTGCTCATTACTCTTTCCCTGTCTATTTCAGCAAGTAATTTTCTAGAATCCGGCTTTTGCCCTTTTACTATCTCTTGTATTAATTTAAACTGATTAATATATTCCATGATTACCTCTATGCGAACGGAAATCGGGGACGGGTTCACATTTTTCTATTTCCCTACCTTGGACAAGCCAGAACCAAAATGGATAGTCTTGGCTGATGGTCACCATATAACTTCTATAGGGTACCTAGAAAAAACAGAATCACAACTAATGATTGGATGCCCTTCTGCAATACTTTGTGCAATTATCAATCGATCAAATGGGTCCCGGTGATGAAAGGGCAATTTTATTAGTCTTGAAAGGTGGCTCAATTCTATTGGCAAAATACTTATTTCATTTTCTTTAAGTTGTTCCGGTATAAATTTTTCAAATGGCCTTAATAATTCAAGCTTACCGAGGCTTGCTTTAATTGTTATTTCCCATAGACTTGCTATACTAAGAACAAGCTCATTGTCCATGTTGGCAAAGGCTTTCCTTGCTTCTACGCTCAACCTCTTGCTATCGGTAATAAAAAATAAAAAAGCACTCGTATCAAGAAATACACGCATTAGATATATTCCTTAAAGTCTTCAAGCGGTTCATCGAAATCTTTGGATATTTTGATAAGACCTCTTGCAGTACCTAATTTGCGCTGCTTTTTAGGCTTAGTGAAAGGAATAAGCTTGGCGACAGGTTGGCCTTCCTTGGTTATAACCACGCCCCCTTCGCTGATGCTTTGCTCGATAAGCTCGGAGAGGCGCTTTTTGGCTTGATTTACATCAATATTTTGCATCTTAATACTTTCCTCATCTAAAAACCCACTATTCTTATTTCTAAATTAACATAATATTGATCTTAAATAAACCTTTAAATAAAAGGCTTACAAACAATAAGAAAAGTTCCACAAGTACTATGTCTCCTCACAGGTAAGAGCAATCATTTTCATTATCCGCAATTTAATAAATATCGTCCTTGGTGGGGAATAGATTTATTTTAAAAAAAAGGGGACAGATTTATTTTTGCACACGTATAGACTATTCCCCACATACTACTTTCTGAATATATGCCATAGGCGCCGATAACTATAACTCCATAAAAGGCTATGCGTAAAAAAATCTTTTCAGAAAGAGAAAACTTTTCAATTAGATCAAGATTTTGTTTATCAGGATTATTCATCATTATTTTACAGATGGTATCCCTAAGTCTTTACAAATTTTCCTTGCCAGATTATCTATTATTTTATTGTGCCTCGGGATGGCAGATCTTTTATGCAATAATGGATTATGGCACCAAGAGTGACGGCCGCCTTCCCTTATAAGTTCACGACCTTGAAAACGAATATATCTTAAAAATTCATTACGCTTCATATTGCAATTTTTTCTTCCTGATAATCATTCCCTGCAGCTTGTATAGCATCCTGTTTATTAAATTCTAAGGCTTCCCTCAATGTTATTTTTAATGTCTCTAATAATTCTCCATGTGTGGCTTCCTGACAATTTACTCCAGGCACTTCTTCGATCCAGCCAATCCACCACCCGTTTTCTTTCTTAATTACTGCTGTATATGCATCCTTCATAGATATACCCTCTTTTTGCTAAATAAATATATTGCATCCATTTACATGTAATACTCCTCTATATAAATTACTAATAAATTACTAGCTTTTTTTTAATGATCAATTTTGTTTATCCTTCTTCTTCTCAGCTAAGTAACTCAACCATAAACTCATCTTTTTATCAATACCTCATTAAAAGGATATAATCTTATAATAATATGATAACTCTTTGAGTAGTAATGAGTAAAGGTGATTCTTGAAATCCTATCTCTCCTCTTTCAATTCGCTCTATATTCGACCATAAAAAAAGTCTGGGAAAACAATTTCGCTCCACAGTGTAGAGCGTTTTTCATTGATTGAAACCCATTTAGTAAAAATGGCAGATTGCCATTTTTACTAAATAATTATTTATCAATAACTTAAGCTGTTTATTTTAAAAATGTAATATTTTGTAATCACACTAACATCTTGTAACCAAGCACCATGCATTAGGCAAACGCATTATGCCGCCCATTTTAATCCTTTGGCAGCATATTCGTATAACAGCTCAAATACGCTTTTGCACTTCGCCTGAAAAAGATTTTTATTGTAACTTTTGGGGAGGGTTTTATCCAATACCTCCTCAACTGCCGATTTTACTCTGGCTTGACTTTGTGAATCCTTATACCAATCCTGGACAAGCACCTTGGGGTACTCTTCCATCAATCGATGAAGAAGAGATTTTGCAGCCAGCTTTATTTTTTTCTCTTCTTCTTGGGTGGTTTTTTCCTTTTTTAAAATATCGAACAGCTCCAGTTCATCTTCCGATAAACCTTCACGAATGTGCCTTTCATCCTCTTCTTTTAATCCTTCAGCAAAGTCCACCAGATCATTAAAATAGTTCTCATTGGATGTGCCGCCGGCATTATAATTGTCAATGATTTCCTGAAGCTTCTGCGCAAAATCAACCCTGGTTGTGTTTTGCCGAATCATCTTTTCCAGCTTGTCTTCAATAAAGGCGCGCAAATCGGCAATCTCGATATTTTTATATTCTTTTTTCTTAAAGTCTTCCTTTAGCTTTTCAAAGTTGATTTTGCTTAAATCCCACTTTCTCCCTTTTTGAATTATTTTGAATTCAGCTTGATGCTCCTGAATGAATTGCTGCTCGTTACTGGTGACTACACTTTGGTCTAAAAGATCGGCTATTTGTTTTCTGGCAGCATCAATATCCTGTCTTTGAATAATAGTATCGATTATTCCCCGCAGGTACTGAAAAACGAAAACAAGGGGCCTTGAATTATCATGTAAAATTTCGGGTTTACATGCCTCGTATAAGGAAGTGATGGTATTTTCATATACATAAAATTCCTTTCTACCTTCATCCTTTTCCAGAATTTTGTCGGCAAATTGATTAAACAGTCCGATATTTTTAAAGGTTTCACCGCTGGCAAGCACTTTGTCCAAATCAATATCCAATCCCCGGCAAAAGGAATTCCCCTCTTCTAAAGCATCATCAAGAAGCGTGAACAGCGCTGATTTTTCCTCTACCGGCATATCCTCTTTGTTACCTTCACTGCCGAGTGCATAATCGACCAGGGCCTTTTTCATATTCCGAAAAACATTGTAATAATCAATTACCTCACCGTTCTTTTTGGACACTTTATTAACTGCATACGAGGTCACGCGGTTAGCCCTGGCCATGGCCTGCATGAGCGTATGGTCTTTCATGGGCTTGTCAAAGTAAAGGGTGGATACCGTCGGCGCATCAAAGCCGGTAAGCCACATGGCGCAGATAAACACAAGTTGAAGGGGATCTTGGGGATCTTTAAATCGATATTCAATATCATGCCCGTTTTTATCAATGGCATTTATCTTTTTTCGATGCGGCCTTATATCCAAATCCTGTTTATCAAATTTTTCCTCTTCTCCGGCTCCCTCACTTACCACAACAGCCATCTGCACGCAGCGCATATAGTCGAGTATTTTTTGATAGCGCCGTTTTTCTATCTCATATGCGGCTTTTTTCTTGAGACCGACAAGACGCTTCATCTCATCCTTCCATTGTGTTTGCACCTTCTTATACATTTTTACCGAGGTAAACTTATCCACGGAAATCACCATTCCCTTTCCTAAATAACCTCTGCGTGGAAAGTGATAGACAATATCTTTGGCAACAGTCTCCAGGCGGTCGTCCCTTTTAATGACCTCTATTTCCTTGGCAAACTCTCTTTCCAACTTCTCCTGCTGCTTTTCATCAAGGTTTTCATCCTCCAGTATTTGGTAAAACTCATCGCTTAAGTCCTCATTCTGAATAAGGACCTCAGGGACCCGCTTTTCATAAAAAAGCGGCACAGTTGCCTCATCATCAACAGATTGGACAAAATTATATTCGCTGACATAATCCCCAAACCAGGCATTTGTTTTTCGCTCCTTTCCCAAAAGGGGCGTGCCGGTAAAGGCGATATACTGGGCGCAGGGCAGCCCTATGCGCATATTTTCCGCCAAAGTTTTGTACTGGGTGCGATGCGCTTCATCAACCATAACAATAATGTCATCTCTGTCGGACAGAAGAGGATATTTCTTTCCCTTGTCCCAGCGAAACTTTTGAATAAGGGTAAATACCAGCCGCATATTGAGTGAGAGAAATTTCCTCATCTCAGCGCTGTCTTTGGGCTGAGCCGCTTCGTTTTTCTTCACTGTTTCGGTATGGAGAAAGTTCCGGTAAATCTGCCCATCCAGGTTGTCCCTGTCGGTTATGACTACAAAGGTAAAATTGCCGGTAAACTTGCGAAAAATTTTGCGGACGAAAAAGATCATGGAAAAGCTCTTGCCGGAGCCCTGAGTATGCCAAAAAACACCGAGTTTGCCCTCTTTTTTTTCTCTTTCCTTAAATGATTCAACTGTTTTATTCACCCCAATAAACTGATGGTTCTGAGCAATGATTTTGTTCGTCTCTTTATGATAGAGAATAAAATTTTCCAGATAGTCGAACAATTTTTCTTTAGGGCAAAGGCCCAGAATGGTTCGCTCAATGCTGGTGCCTTCCTGTTTGATTTTTTTTCTGTCTATTTTCTCTTTTTCATCCTCAATGCGCAGCCAGTAAAAAAAATGCTCCCATCCGGCAGTGAAACTGCCCATCTTGGTGTCAATGGCGTTGGAAAGAATACAAACGGCGTTATACTGGAAAAGGAGCGGGATGTCCTTCCTGTAATTGGTCAGGTTGTCGTCATAGGCGTTTCTCAGCTTTATATTCGAGTTTTTTAGCTCAATAAAAACAAAGGGGAGGCCATTAATATACAGTATGATGTCAGGCCTTCTATAATAGCGCTCTCCCTTAATCCAAAGCTGGGATACAGCCAGAAAATCATTTTCTTGCGCATTCGTAAAATCGATTACTTTAACCCGGCAGTGTTCAGTTCTGCCTTCCGAATTCTGATACTCAACAGGTATGCCGTCTCGAATAAGACTGTAGACCTCTTTATTGGCCAAAACAGGAGACATGGCATAACGCTTATTGGTGAGCCGAGCAATGGCCTCGTCAGTGACTGCTTCCGGTATATCCGGGTTTAAGGTTTTTGCTTTACTTTTGAGTATATCCAACAGGACAATTTCACTTTTGTTTTCCCTTCCCGAACCATCGTTAAGAGTATCAGCGTCAGGCGTAAAACAATTGATATGCCTGTAACCCATTTTATCAATCAGCATTTGGAGAATGGCCTTTTCTATCTGTTCTTCGCTGATAAAATTAGGCATCTTCCTCCTCCATACTCGAGGGGAATTTTATGTCAAGGTCTTCAATGGAAAGCTTGCCGGTGATCAGACGGGGAAGGAGATTATTTCGAGTTTGAATAAGTTTGTTATTTTCAAGATACAATTTTTCTTTTAAATCAAGGAATGGTTCAATAACCTTGTTAAATTTTAATATTAGCTCTATATTTGGATAGAGCAAAAGGAATAACTTCATAATTTGCGCATTTGCTTGTGGTTGAGCTGCGCCTGTTAAAAAAGAATTGATAAATTGTTTAAACGTATCACTATCAACAGCAATGCCTAAAAAAATGTTGTCAGTAAATTTTTTGGGTTTTAATCTTACTAAAAATGAAGCGAAGATTGATTTTGGATGCAATTTATTAATTCTTTTAGCATATCCTACAGTTGCACCGGTGCGCGCTACTAAGATATCTCCTTCCTGTAAAAGATATTTCTCAATTTCACTATTATCTATTATGCAATGAGGCACCCTATCCCACGCTATCATATTTGGTACAATATCTGTAATACGAAGCAGCTTTGGCCCAACTTCTTTTTCTTCTCCACTTGCGGTATAACCATATTGTGTATCTACTAATTCTCCTATTCTCTTTCCTTCCCATCCCTCAGGCACTCCTTTATAAAACTTCACCTGCTCATGCCCCGGAAACCGCATTCGCACAAACCATTCACGATAAATTTCTTCAGCCATTTTTTCCAGTATGGCAATGCGGCGATTGTTGTTTTCGATAAGATCATCGTAAGCAGAAAGGACTGCGGCGATTTTTTTCTGGATGGGGAGTGGAGGGACAGAGATATCCGCCTCTTCAATTACAGAAGGATTGAATGCAGGATAAGCCGCCTGTTGATTATCAGCTATAGCTGATAAATAATTTGTAAACCACTCTGTTGTAAGGTAATAAAATAGATAATAATGATGTATTTTTTTACATGATATAACAGCGAACCCGGTAGATCCAATTGTATTTGGTTTCGATTTTTTAATGATAGCATAATGTTTTAAATTCGGTCGTACAGTTGATAACAAAATATCCTTATCTCTTATTATCCTCTTAGCTCTAGAAGGTGCTTCTTTCAGATCAAGTTCCTGAATATTATCTATAGTTCCATAATTTACAGATGCTATGTCTATATATTCAATATGTTGAAATTGATATGCCCTATTTATAGAGACTTCATTTATTAAAGCTACATCTTTTATTTTTATTTTTTCATAATTAATCATCTTCGCCCACCAAACGATGTATATTAAGATTAATTACCTTTTCCAACTCCTTTGCTTCCATATTCAATTTATTCAACTCCTCATTCAACACCAGCATCTCTTCAATAAATTCCTCCTCAGTTTTTCCATCCTCCTCAATCACCACGCCCACATATCGACCCGGATTCAAGGAATAATCCTGCTCTCTTATTTCCTCAAACGTGGCCAGTTTACATAATCCGGTCACATCCTCATATTTTGCCTCAGGAAAACGCTCCTGCAGCCAATTGATATGGGCAAAGAAATATTCAGCCTCTTTTATCTCCTTGTGCAGCTCGTCCAATTCTACTTTTACCATTTTTGTTTCTTTTTGGTTGCCGTGCTCTTTTTCAAAATGGCGTACCTTTTTATCAATCACTTTGAGCATTTCATGGATGGAGGTAAAAAAGGGATGAAATGATGCAGCCAGCTTCCTCTGACCTATGTTGGCCTCATCAATATCCTGGTTATCAAGAGTACCTTGTGTATCATGCGCTGAAGCATAGTCTTGATACTTTTTTTCCAATACCCGAATTTCTTCCAATCTGGCTGAAAAATCGGGGAGGTCTGTTTCCTGATGTTCTTTGAGAAACTCGGTAAGGGTTAGGGAAACTTTTTTCAGTTTTGCTTTATTACACCTTAATTTTTCTAAGCCTTGGGCAAAATAGGAGTTGACAAGTTTGACAAAATCCTCTCGCTCGCCCCTATGCAGGCGACTGATGACGGCTATATTTTGAATCTGCTCTTCGGAAAATTCACGATGCGCTCGATCAATTTGGGTGAATATGTTGCGCGCGTCAATGAAAAGAAGGCGTTTATCCTTTTTGGCCTTATCAAAAAACCAGAGTGTGGCCGGAAGAGTGACAGTATAAAACATATTGGAAGGTAAGGTAAGCATGCCGTAGATGAGATTATTTTCAATCAACGTTTTGCGAATATCAGCCTCACTGTGCCGAGCATCGGAAGCGGAGTTGGCCATAACCAGCGCCGCCCTGCCTGTGGCCCTTAAGGAGGTGGCAAAGATATTTATCCAAAGATAATTGCCATTGGGGACTGTTGCCGCGCCTTTGTCTTTTTTTTTCCCTTTGGATTTATTCCGGGGCACGCCATAGGTATTAAACCGCAAGTCATTTTCAACCCTGCTGAGGTTTACATCATCTACATTAAAGGGGGGATTGGCCAGCACATAATCGAATTTCTCATAGCTTTCAAAAAGGTCTTCATAATAGGTGTTGGCCTGTCGAATATCACCCCTTAAGCCGTTAACTGCTATATTCATTTTGGCAAGTTTCACTGTTTCAAGGGTTTTTTCCTGGCCATAGACAAAAAGATCGGTTTCACCGTTCTTTTTCATTTCTTTTCTGCGACGATCAATAAACTGCGCGGACTGGACAAACATGCCGCCTGAACCGCAGGCAGGATCAAACACTGTGCCATTGTGGGGCTCAATGATCTCAACCATTAAGCGCACAACCGTGCGCGGGGTAAAGAATTCTCCCCCGCCCTGCCCTTCTGCCAAAGCAAAATTGCCAAGGAAATATTCATAAATCTGGCCGAACATGTCCCCTTTGGCATCTTTTGGAATATTGGAAAAATTCTTAAGTAATTGTTTGGGGATGGTTTTATCCGTGCGGGTTAAGCGAAAATATTCGTCTTGCGGCAAAACTCCTTTTAATTCAGGCTTATATTCTTCTATGGCCGCCATGGCTTCCTGAATGGCCTTATCGATTTCTTTTTCTTCAGGCAGGTTGAGCAAATAATCATAGCGTGCCTGGTCGGGTAAATAGAACCCGCATTTTTCAATGGCAATCTCATGAAGAGGTTTTTCCCTTCTGGTGCCTTTCAGGTTTGTATACTCTGTGTAAATTTCTTTTTCGTAGCGGCTGTAATTATTATCTGCAAATTTTAAGAATATCAAGCCCATCACCGGGGTTGAATATTCAGTTGATTTTAAATCCGAATTGGCGCGCAAAGTATCAGCCGACTGCCAAAGTGTTGCTTCCAGCTTTTTCAGGACTTCCGTGTTCATATATTCTTAATCCACCTATTCCTATCAGCTTCCCTTTTTTATTAATCTGGTTTGCAATCTTCTTTATATTGAATATGATCGCCTAATAGATTCATTTTTGTGGGGTAAGGTTTTGATAATTATTGTAATTATAGTATGATAATTTCTAATATTTTGCAACTAATAATTTATAATTTAATAAATATTATAATGCTTGAGGATCATCCTGAATTAGAAAACGAAGATATACAGGCTGCCATGCAATATGCTGCTGATTTAGTTAGTGAAGAACAAGTTTTTGAAGCCGGCACAGGCGCTTGATGAATAGAGATAAAAATCTTAAAAGGAAAAATTACAAAAAAATTGGGGACGGACCCCAATTTCTCAAAATTTCTTATAAAAAAAGTCTAACCCAAATTTCTCTCCACTTTGCAAAGCGTTTTTATGGACTGAAACCCATTTAACGAAAATGGCAACACTGCCTTTTTCGTTAAATAATTATTTATCAATACGTTATTACATTCTTGTTGGTTACGTGTAGAGGCTGAAAACCCTTGCATTGGAACCTATGCAACTGGATTGTATAAAACAGAATTATTCTCTCTAATGTAATTTTAATGCTGCCAATTACACTAATCAGCTTCCAGTATAGTATCAGGAGTAGTATACAGATTGCCGCCTAAATGGTGAAGTGATTTTGCCCTTGGCTCATCCAGCTTCCAGCAGCCATCGAATAAGCCCTCCTCAACAGATGCAGCCAAAACCTCGCCTACAAAAACAGAATGATCACCTACAAGATACATATTTTGCAATCTGCATTCAATATGGCCAATGCATTCAGCAATAAGCGGAGGGGTAATCGTTTGGGCGGGAAGCGGCGTAAGCCCTGATTGAGCGAACTTATCAGTATCCCTTCCAGATGTGGTCCCACAGTAATGGACCTGAGATAAAAGATTCACATTGGGCACATTTACCGCAAACTCTCCGCTGCCTTTTACCATATCATGGGAAAAATGGGACTTGGCTATGGATATGGCAATTAACATTGGTTTATGACTGACAGGCATCTGCCAGGCTAAGGTGATAATGTTTGTTTTTTCTTTAAATTGTGAGGTTACTAAAATAACCGGGCCATGATTTACTAATCGATTTGCTTTTGAAACAGGGATTTCTTCTTTCATAACCATACCTTTCATATATATGTTGTTATTTTTCCTTTATTATATAAATCCTTTCATTCAAATATCAATAAATAAATTTGTATGCTTATGACTAAAAGAAGGTAAAAGTCCAAACATGAAGACAACTATGTGAAAATTTATCCGCAACAAGAAAGGACGTGCACATATGAAACGGTTTACCCAATAAATAAAACGGGTCACCCAATAAATTATATGAGAAAAAAACCAATATTCTTCAATGTGATTTAAAAACGTAATCACTATGATATGTTAAGACAAGTTTCCACAAAACCTGTGGACTACCTGTGGATAAGTATGTAATAAAGGGATGTAATTGACTGAAAAATGGAAGAAGATAGCATTTTCGCACCAAACTAAAGCAGGGGTATATGGTAACTATTTCAATGAGTTATTAATAGAAAAAATAGGTTAAACACCTTTTTTGAAATAATTGGGTAAATAGGAAAATTAATCCACAACGATTACAACATACTCATTTTATTAGCTAAACCAAAACACCAAATCAGTTATAGATTTTGAACCAGATATTAAATTTCATCCTGTAGCGCAGGGCTTTAGCCCTGCTAAAATAAATTGGTTTCGGTGAGGATTAAGCAGGACTAAAGCCCTGCACTACTTTTTGAATATGGATTATAAAATTATTTTTCTGAAAATCTATATCTCTCCAGAGTCGTTTATACTCCAACAATTCAGCCTGTTTTATCTGTAAGATACTTTATTTAATACCGGTGGTGAAGCCTTTACCCAGATTAATTTAAAAAAGTATTAAATACAGTCTAGAAAATAGTCTGAATTGTATGAGATAATATAGCATATTAATTTGCTGAATAATGAGCCAAACAAATAATCCATTTTACAAGGGTTGTGAATATTCGGATATAGAGATTTATGGATTGTAAAATTAACTTTCTAAAAATCTATAAAAAAATTATCTTTTTCACAAATACAAAAGGAGGCGAAAATCAATGAAAAAAAACAAAAAGATATTTCTATTGATGGCGGCCATATTATTGTTGTCTGTTACACTGATCTCCTGCACCATACGAAGTCCCTATGATGAAATAAACGACAAGATTATTGTACTTTTTCAACAGGGGAAATATTCTGAAGCGGAAAAACTGGCCAAAGAAGCATTAACCATGTCCAAAAAAAAATTTGGGGAAGATCACCAAAAGGTAGCCGCATCCCTGGACACCCTGGCCATGATATATAAAACCCGGGGGAAATACGGGGATGCTGAACCTCTCTACAAAAAAGCCTTAGCCATACAGGAAAAAATCCTGGGGCCGGACCATTCTGATGTAGTGCATGAGCTGGAGAATATGGTTGAGCTTTATAAAGCCATGGGAAAGAATGACGAAGCCAAAAAACTGACAGCGCGAATAGAAAAGATTCGATCTCATTGATAGCAGGGCTAAAAGTTATTTGCCAAAATAAATTGCTTTCAGCGAGGGTTAAGCAGGGCTAAAGCCCTGCGCTACACTACAGCAAGGATATTTAAAACGAAGGATGATGCATTCGTAAAAAGTCTCATTAAGTTGTCATTTCGAACGGATGTGAGAAATCTTTATCGCACAACATACTGAAAAACATAAGATTTCTCCCTGAGGTCGAAATGACAAATTTACCAAAATGGACTTTTTACGAGACCATCAAGGATGACTAACTAAAAAAATAGCCAGAGCGAATAAAAAAAGCGGACAACTCAATGGTTGTCCGCTTTTCCTAGTATTTTGGCGCCTTATTTACATCATAGTTTGCGCCTTATTTACTTCACATTTTGATGGGCAAATGAGTTAGGTTGCCATATCATAATTCCCATCACATTACATTACAATGCCCACCACGGAAATACATGGAGCACAAATTCAGTTGTTGCGAATCCCCCTCGAATATCATAGGCAGTGATTTGGACAAGATAATAACCGGGAAACATGGTCTGGAATGTCCAAATTCCATTTTCACCAACTGAACCGATATTACAAGAATGATATAGTTTTTCCCCGTCAGGATCGAGGAATTTTATTTCGTCAGCCACAAATAATTGTCCTGCCCTTATTGTCTGAGGTGATTCCAGGTCATCTATAACTATAGGCGGATGGTTAAACCATGTGCCTGCATTAGTGCAAAAGATTGTGAATTGACATACTGCAAACATGCCGCGAGGATCTTCAACAGTGACAATGCATTCAAGCGCGCCTTCACTAACTGGCTTAAATGCGATGAGACCGGTACTTGGATCAATAATTTGATTCATCCAGGGCCCATACTGATAGTTTGACAAACCATTCAAAGAAGCATAATAGGTTAAATTCCCCATATCTTGTAATTCCGGGTCAGTAGCCACAATCTGATAGGTCCCTACCTCACCGACATAAAAAACTCTATCATACACGTCATTAATTAAAGGCGGATGGTTGGTCACCGGGTAATTAACTATCGAGACGGGAAATGTTTCCTTATCTGTAGAAATACCATCGGTAACCCTGCAGGTAACAATCATATCTTCAAACACTTGCCCGGCAGAGGGCATCAATTTCACCGCATTGGGAAAATACTCATAGCCGCTGTTACCCAAAGCAACCGCTAGAGCATACATAGGGTTAGCCAGGTCTGCAAGAAAATGTCCGGGGTTGTTAGGATCGGGATCAAGGAGATTGGGGATAGGAGTACCATCTTCTTGAATCAGATAGCGAGGAAGTTCATCGGTTTCGTCTTGGGTTAAAGCGCCGCTATTATTTAAGGGCACCTGTGTAATCATATTTGCCAAAGGCGACAGGGTATCTCCCATAGTTAAAATCCAGTTTAAATCCGCATCATCAGAGGTGCGCGGCGTATTAGGGTCTATAAGATCTCCATCTTTATCATAAGCAAAGATACCAAGATTGGCAGCAACTATATTGGGATCAATTTCCCGGTCATCCAATACATATTGGATTTTCTTCACACTGTCATAAATGCCAAGAAAAGCAAACCCATCGACAGTTGCCTCAGCCCCTATCATAAGATCAGTATCCTCGGCTATGATCCATCTTGCTTGATCAGTATTATACAATTGTCCATAGACAGGTCCGATCTTAAACAAATGAGGAGCTGAATTTTTTAAAATGGATTTTTCAGGTTTGGTAAATATAACGTCATCAGCCCTGAAAGAATTCCCTCCTAAAGTAACGGCTTTAATCTCGGTGATGTCTTCGCCGGTGACATAATCATCTAAAATTTCTTCCAGATCTTTTGTTATCAGATGCCAGGTACTATCCTGAAATTCTCTTCCTAAAAGTATTACTATCGCGGTATCATCATCAATGCTATCTGCCGGCTCATCCTCCGGTTCAGTAGAGTAAGATTGTTCTCTGGCGATGAATTTGATGGAAATATTTTTAGCGTTAGTGGTATCGAAAGTTACCGTAGCAGAAGGCTTTTGGAAATGTTCAATACCAAAGGGCATTCTCATCTTTACACTGAATATGCTGTATGTGCCGGGAATATTTTCGGCCTCATCAGTGCTGCTATCATGGTATTGAGCTGGCTTGACCATCTTGAAACCTTGATATTCCGTATTAAACAGAAAAACCGGAAAGGGACGCTTTGCATCCAAGACCCTGCTCCCCTCTTCGAAATCAAGAATGCAATTCAGTTGAGCATAGCCGATGCCGTAACCCCATACAGGATAAGCCGGTTCAAATACTTGCCACCCCATATTTCTGACATTATTCCAGTATTCGAAGTTATCTACTAAATAAGCATCCGGATTGCTATCATTGGCTCCAATAGGCGCTGCATAACGATTTTGCAGCATGACTTGGGTATTCATTATCTGGGCCATGCTATTATTGACCCAAACCCCAATCACTATAATCATAACAAACCACAATTTAAAAATTCTCAAAAACCTCTTTTTATTCATAATATTAAACTCCTTCCCATGAACCGCAAATCTGCTCTTTAACCTTATGTTTTCATCATGTTTTCTTCTGACCATCCCCTATAAAAGTTATTAACTTTAAGGAATTCTTCACTAGCTTAAGTCCGGAACATTATTAATTCCCACATTCCAATCACTAAAATTTTAGCCAGCGCCAGCTAGACTTAGATCTTTTTTTGATATTATTTGATGTTATTTGATCACCTCCTAATTTTTTCTTAATAAATGCCTGAACAAAAATCACTCTTTTGGGCTAGTTTCAGGACAGATGTTACCTTTTTCAATCTTCTCCTAATTGGATTTGGTGGCAAAGAAGTAATAATTCGCTGATTTTTTAAAAAGAAATAATTTATCAGTAACGGACTGATATTTTTGGAGAATCTTTTATATTGTACTAGGATTTCAAGTGAACTGGGGGGGTGATTAATGATTATTAGAATTGATTTATTTTCTAAACCCACAAATTTTTTCCTAAAAAAAACCATACTTTTTTGCATAAACATCTTTTTTATCTTAATTTTTTATTCTTTATTAATCCCCCCTCTCTCAATCATCATACGATTTATTGGAACTATAATAGAATATTTGATTAATAATCAATATATATGCAGTGCAGGTAATAATTAATATATATGTAGTGCAGGGCTTTAGCCCTGCTTAACCCTCGATGAAACCAATTTATTTTGGCAGGGCTAAAGCCCTGCACTACTTTTGTCTGAATATCGATTATGAAATTATTTTTCTGAAAAATCTCTAATTCTATATTATACAAGTGGTTATATAGAGCCGCATTAATTATGCCATTTTATATAACTACCAGGAATAAAAAATCTAAATTAACTCTTTTTCTTATTATTACAATGCGATCCGGGTAAAATATATTTTTATCAGTAATTATTTTTTTGGTAAATGGAAGAATAAAGGGGAATAATAATTGTTTAAATTGAGATAAATAATAGATATTGCAACACCTTTTACTACTCTTATGGACATACCACCTAATAAAACTTCTTGTTTTAGAACACTGTTTTATTGAATAATCGACTATCTTACAGATTTTATCCCATAGATTTTTTGTCTCAAAATCGGTAATTCAAAAAAAAAATCTATGGACTTTACCCCTTTTTTTACTACAAATGTTGGTTCCGGCTTGTCCGGATTAGGAATTTCAGCCCTTAAAAGGCAAGTAGAAGGCCACTATGGGGAAAATAAATAACCCTCTCACCCAATTGATTGGGGAGAGGGTTATTTAAGTAAAGCTATAAGGTATAATCACCGGGCCTTTTAACCTTATAATTGGTTTCCCGGAAAAAAAACTTTTGTTTCTGACCCAAACTTTTTCCCTTAGCCGCTTTTATTAAAATTCCACACCTAAGCGAAGGACCCATTCATTTAAGGTAGGCTCAGCCTCCAGCTCGGAAATTCGGTATTCGACGCTTAAGGTAGCATTTTCATATAGCTCATAATTAGCGCCAAAGCTATATCGATAGTCCAAACCCTGTGCCGGGTCTTCCGGATCAGTTTGCTGATTACCATTAATATCATCCTCATAGTCTTCGTATCGAGCCGCCAACTCTATAATCGGCTGGAGTTGATAAGCAAATGAAATAGAATAGGCGGATTCTTCAGCAGGATCATCGCCTTCCCTATTTAAGGCAGTAATATACTCACCGTCAAAAGTTATATTCCGGGTCGCGGCATTTAAACTAACACCCATAGAATCATCACGATCAAATCCTCCTTCTGCTTTTGCTGAATTATAATAAACACTCAAACTGTACAATTCTTCCTGAGCAAAAGAGGCATTGAGGATATAATCAGCCAAATCGTTTACACCTGCTTGCGACTCGTAAACCGACGCTGAAACCTCTACTCCCTGCATCCCTTCCAGGACATAGGCCAGACTGATGCCGGCAGCATTGATTTCGTATATTTCCTGGGTTAAGGAATCATTGACCAGATGGCTTTCAAATACACCAAAAGGCAAGACATACTTCCCTGCTGTAAGGGTAAGAGGAATGCTAGCCAAATTTTTCAGAGTTAAATTGGCCTCATCCAACACCACCTCGTCGTCACCCCCATCATATTTAATAATAGCCATGGCCGAAACATTGTCGTTTACTTCAGTTTCAAGAACTAATTCAAGAGTATCCAAAACTATATTGCTTTCGCTTTTGCTCGGCATCCTATCCTTTTGCTTAGAACCAAGCATATCTACCTCAATACACCCGCTCCATTCCAAACCTTTGGCCTGCACAGGGCCATTAAAACAGAATAATATTACTGAAAAGGCCAAAACTAAAATTACACATCTGATATTCCATTTTTTCATTTTTCCTCTCTCCTTTTTTAGAATTCTAATATTCCTAATTTTTTGATGACGATTTTATTCCTTATACCTTTTTTCACCTCCCCCCCTTTAATCTAGAGAGAATAGCCATGCTGATCTCTCCCTCCCGACAGAACGGCTTATACCGGCCAGGCAAGCAGTTCCTTGATTAACGGCTAAAACTTTAGTTCAAGAGTTTTCTGAGTAAACTCTATCAACTCCTTGTCATTTTTTGGCGCTCTTTCCCTTGCCTTACCTATCGTATAAAAATTAAATTAAAGACAAAAAAAAAACCATAACGCCTTCCTCCCGAATATCTCATCCGGGAACAAAGCCTTCATGGCTTTAATTTTTTATGGCCTTCTACCTAACCCAGGTTAAAAACCCCGTTGCTGTAAATAAATTTTCGTTTCTTCGTGAAACTTTTTTAGTTTATTATTAATATCAATAAATAATATTGCTTGTCAAGGCCTAAAACACGGTAAATTTGTTCTAATCGCTAATCCTTTGAAAAAATGAATTTTTGGCCTATTTCCGGATATAGCAGCAGAAAACATAGCAAATGCCAAATAATCTCTAATGATATCAACATAATACAATGAAGAAGTGACTCAGGAATATTAGAAAAACAAGAGATTACGGCTTAGAACAAATTTATCCTGAGGCCTAAAATCCCTGCAATTCTAATTAGTGCCTGAACGAAAACCTCTTTTTGTCATTTCGACTGAAAGGAGAAATCTTTTAACGGCAGCATTTCCAATAGCCTAAGATTTCTCGCTTCACTCGAAATGACGATTTTGGTTAGTTTTCGTTCAGGCACTAATTATGAACTTTCCGCTTAAAAAAACTCACTGTAGCGCAGGCAGATGCTTGTTTCCTAATTCTTTTTATTTTTGCCCCTACCCAAAAAAAGAAAGGGGTTCCCGATTTTTATCGATTTTTTTCCAAGAGCTATCCGATATATATATATATAAGGACAAGTGATCTATATTTCCCGGATTATATAAAATATCTCGGTTTTATCACAGATCTAAAAAACTAGAGTTTATAACTTCTTTTAAATAGAACGAGTAAATAGAATGAGTGTGAATAGTATCTTGACAAGGATATTTATTTCACGAGCCCTCAAAAAGAATGAATAGCATATATATAACCCTTCTGAAGATTATCCTGCATTCAATGGGAAGCTGGATGGAATAAATATAAAATTTACATCATGGAGAAAAAATGTTTAAAAAACGAGGAACGAATATAGAACATTTTGAAATGGAAGAAGAAAAAAAGGAAACCCCGGAAATGAAAAATTATGGACAAAATATTGCAGAGCCCGTCAAAAAAGAAAAGACTGTCATTGTTAGAGGGAGTAAATTGAAGGGGGATATTAACATTACCTACGATTTAGAATTAAGCGGAGAAGTTGAGGGCAATATCAGCTCTGAAGAAAAATCAAATATTGTTATTAAAGGCAATTGTAAGGGTAATATAAAGACCAAAAACGGCAATGTAAATATAGAAGGGCAGATGAGCAGCGGTGATGTTTTTGCCGGCGGCGACATAAAAATTACCGGTAAATTCAATGGTGGTAAATTAGAATCAAAAGGAAAAATATATGTCGATGGTGAATTTAGCGGAAAACTGGAAAGTAATGAGATAGAAATAGGTCCCGATGCTCGTGGAAAAGGAGAAATTTTTTATAAAGAATATATTTCTATTGCCAAAGGGGCCAAGATTGAGGCGAATATCAGCCACATTCCGGAAGGCCAAAAAAATACTATGAAACCCCCTCAAAAAATGAATGATAAAATTGAGAGGAAAATAATGAACCTGGATCCTGTTCAACAGCTCATACACGCTAAATAAAAATTGCTCTTTCAGTATAAAGAATTGCCCCGATAAACCGGCCCTGACCGCACATCTTTATCTTTGAACTATCGAGCGTCAATGACTTATGATTAAAAAAGTTTGCGAAAATTTTTTTACAGATTGCCTACCAGCCCTTAATATGACAGCAACTAAAATCCATGCGCCATAGCTGCCGATAAACTGCATTTCCATGCTTGGTGATGCCCTTAAAGGGGCATGATTGTTTCTCATTACAATCTGCTCGAGGATTTTTTCATTATTATCCGCGCCACCTGATCTTAACCTAATAAATACCCATCAATTCACCGATGTTGCAAAATAATCAATCCGATAAAAATTAAGAGGAATAGTGCATATAAATATGTCAGCAGATATATCTTTACCCCTATAAAATAAAGGAAAGGGAGCGGAGAGGGAACGAACTATTCAATTAAATGAGACGAGATTAACAGAATTTTTCTTTTATATACAGTTCATCCGGTTCATCCGGTTAACCCTATATAAAAAAATTACACTGAATTTAGCAAATACATCTTAATACTTATGATAGTAAAAAAGAAAAAGCAAAACATCCAAATCATTCCCTATGATCCGAATGTTGCCAATGGTCAAACTACGCAAAAGCCGGATGCGCAAAATACGTCCAACCACAGCAAAGCCGGATATACAAGTATGCATCGCTTTGGCTGGATTATCTTAAGTCTGGCTTTAGTTGTTATTATTTTTGTCCTTTTTTTATTTTACAATTATGAAAAAACATCTGGAAAAAAACAATTATTACAAGACGGTACAGCCCTTTGCAGCCTCATTACTGATGCTGCTCGACAAACATTCTTTCTTGAGGATAATAAGAAAAATGTGAATTTATTGGATTATGTGGTCAGGGAGAAGGGGTTGGTTTATTGTATGATCTTGGATAATAAACGCCTTCCCTTATTAGAATTGGGCAGATACATACCGGAACAAAATTCTCAGATCGCCCGGAATTCATGGGACAGTGACTATCTTTTAACGCAAAAATATAAAAATGATCAAAATGGCGATATTATCTATGAATTTTCAAAGCCAATTTTCCTTCAAGGGAATAAGGCAGGGGTAGCGAAAATCGGCCTCAGCCTCTCCCATTATGTTTATTTCAATAAAAATCTTAATTATTTAATGGGAACTATAGCCTTGGCAATTTTAGGTTTAGTCCTTATATTTTATTTTCTCTTAAGAAAAATGTTTATGCCCTTATATAAAATTAATGAAGATTTAGGAGAGATGATCACGGAAAACCGGGAATCCCCCAAAATAGAAATCTCTTTACATGGGGAAACGGGGCAAATTGCTGAACGAATAAATAATATTCTTCAGCTTCAGCAGAATAAAAATATGGAATTGGAAAAAGCCAATACTGATTTGGAGGTGGCTAATAAGGTTTTGTATTACGAAAAATGTCGCACAAGGGGCATACTGGACAATCTGAAAACAGGGGTTGTTTTCATTGATTCCATGGGCAAAGCCATCTTATCCAATCAAAAAGCCGGCCATTTGTTAAAGGTTGAGGAAAATGCTTATCTGAACAGATCATGGCAAGAGTTTTTAGAAGAGCAGAGTCAGGAATTGGGTAAACTTTTTCGTGAATTTCGGCAAAAAGAAAATATCTATGGCCATGACTTTTTGGAGCATAAATCCCAGAACGGGGATATTTCTCTTATGCTGTGTCATGATTGTTTCTATTTACTTGATGAAGAGGATAAGCCCTTAGGGTTTTTATGGATTATTACTGACATAACCAGCCAAAAGCAGGCTGAATCATCACGCCATGAATTTGTAAATAATGTGGCTCATGAGTTAAAAACTCCCTTGAATACTCTCAGATCTTATACTGAGATGATTCTTGATGGTGAGGTTGAAGATGAAGAAACCAAAAAAGAATTTTTTAACAGCATAAATGAGGAAGCTATCAGGCTGTCTCGATTAATAAATAACCTGCTGAATATATCCAAGATGGAAACAGGACATCTGAAACTCAGCCAAACGCTCATAAAGATGGATAAACTCATCAAGGATTGTTATCAAACAGTGCTGCCTCAGGCAAAGAAAAAAGACATCCAATTCATTTGTGATGTACCGGACAAAATGCCCAATTCAAAATTAGATAAAGATTTAATTGAGGTGGCTATTTTAAATCTCTTGACCAACGCCATCAAGTATACCCCCGAAGCGGGTAAGGTCGTTCTCAAAGGGGTGCTGGAGGAAGATAAGATTTTCATCAAGGTGACTGACTCAGGCTGCGGTATTGAACAATCTGAAGTGAATCGGGTTTTTGACAAATTTTTCCGCGCCTCCAACGAGGAAGTAAAAAAGGAATCAGGAACGGGTTTAGGATTATCCCTGGCCAGAAACATTGTCCAAATGCATAAAGGTGATATTCAGGTTGAAAGTAAATTGGGGATGGGAAGTTCTTTCACTATTATTCTCCCCAGAGAAGAAGTATTTATTAAATAGGAGCTTTCGCTTATGGATTATGGAAAGGGGAAAAAATTAGTATTGATAGCTGATGATGAACCATATGTAATTCGCGTTGTCAAGTTGAAACTGAGTAATGCCGGATATGAAGTAATTACCGCCTCAAACGGATTAGAGGCCCTGGAAAAAATAAAGACCTTCAAGCCTGATGTAGTGATCAGCGATGTGAATATGCCTAAATTAAGCGGCAAGGAACTATGCTTTCGCGCTATTCCCCTAAAAAAGGAAAAAGAATTTTTAACCATTGTCATGACTTCCAGTCTCGAAACAGAAGACCGTGATTGGGCAGAGGCTATGGATAAGACTGTATTTATTGAAAAACCCTTCAGTCCAAAAACATTGATGAAGATAATCGGAACGTATTTTAACTAGGCAGATGATGCACGCTCATACATGCAAGGCTAAAGCCCTGTGCTACATTAAAAAAATTTGATTTCATAAGGATTAGGTAAGGAGAAGCAGTTCACCATGTCCCAGGATGATAAAATTCGTTTGGTTACAGATCAGTTTCAATATCTTGATTTTACAGCCATATCCGAACTCCTTGAAAACAGCTATAAGTTACTGAATCAAAATCTTGAACTGCGCGATCCGAACGGGAAACTTATCGTATCATATCCAGTGATAGATGTCCCCCTATTAGCTGATACCAGTTACCAGGTCCTTTTTAATAATGACCCGGAAAAAGGAGAAATCCGAAAGCTCACCCTTGATGATAATCACTGTCTGACGGGTCTTCCCATCATGAAGGACAATGATTTTTTGGGCTCTCTTATCATAGCTGACCGGACCCCGGGCCGGCACAATACTTCTATGAAGGAATTCAGTGAAGAAAAAACAGCCGAAAGAGTTAAATTCTATCAATGTATAACTGATTTTATAGCCATAGACTATACAGCCCAGATGGAAACAATAAGCCTCTCCGAGGAGTTGGCCAATCGCTATGAAGAATTGAACCTTTTTTATAAGCTGGGCGACTGGCTTAAAGAGGTCCAGGAAATCCGGAAGAGCATGCATTTAATTATAGAAAATATTACCGATACCATTGAGGGAGATTATGGGTTTATTACTCTTCCCGGTAAAGACCTTTTCGTTGAAAGCGGCTCTTTAGAAGGTTGGAATGAGGGAAATGACAAACAAGAGTTTTTAAAAAAGTTAGGGGGAGAATTATTAGACATTTTTTCAGATAAAAAAATAATCATCTTAAATGATGTCAGTCGACACCAAAAACTCAGTTCTTACTTCCCAACCTCCTTAGGCCTTATTTCTACACCCATAACTATTAACGGCCTTCGTCTGGGGGCCCTCGGCATTTGTTTTCTCCCCGGCCATTATACCCGGAATTTTAACACCGGCAATATCAGACTTCTCCATTCCATGACCGAGGTTATCTCTATTCTCTTAAAAAATATTGAGCTTTACCAGAACCTGAAAACATTTTTAGTTGCCGTGGTCAAATGTCTGGTAACAGCCATCGAGGCTAAAGATATTTACACGCGCGGCCACTCGGAACGGGTGAATCATATTTCCATGCTTATAGCCAATTCTATGGATATGACCTTACAGAACAGGGAAAATGTTAATTGGGCCTCTATGCTTCATGATGTCGGCAAAATTGGGATCCCTGAGGCCATCCTTACCAAGCCAGGCAAACTTACTGATGAAGAATTTGCTGAAATTAAAAAACATCCTGACCGGGGATATCTTATTTTAAAGCCCCTTCATGGATTTCAAACCACCCTTGACGTAGTGCGCCATCATCATGAAAGGTATGACGGCAGGGGATATCCGGCGGGGCTAGAAGGGGGAAAAATTCCCTTACATGCCCGCATAATAGCCATTGCCGATACCTACGATGCCATCACCAGCGACCGTGCTTATCGAAAATGTCGTCCTCATGAAGAGGCTGTAGCTGAGATTGAGCGAGTGGCGGGAACACAATTGGACCCTGAAATTGTCAAAGTCTTTTTCAATATGATTGCTGCCAAGGGGCCGCAGATTTTAAATATAAAAAATATAGATGATAATCAAAGAGTGAAAATATAAAAAATGAACATTAAAGAAAACAAATTAGGTTTGATTTCTCATGTATCCATCTCCGGGGCAATTATAAAACCGCATCTGGAGCTGTTAAAAGAGAGTCTGGAAAATCATCTCAAAGCCGGTGATCTTCGCATATTAATTGATATTAAAGAAGCACCTCTCATTGACAGCGCCGGTCTTGAGCTTTTATGGGACAGCCTTATGAATTTTCGAAAAGCCGGAGGCAGCCTGAAACTGGTGAATGCGAATACGTTGATTATGGATATTTTCCTGGCCACCAAAATGACCAATATTTTTGAAATCTTTACTGATCAAGAAAAGGCCTACAGGAGTTTTCTATGACCGTTGTCAACGGGCTTCGAAGGAAAAAATTAGGCGAGTGTCTTCTTGAGGCAAAGTTGATCACCAATTATCAACTGGTTGAAGCCCTGAGAATTCAAAAGGAAACAGGCAAAAAATTAGGCCAGATTCTCACGGAAAAAAAACTTATCTCGGAAGAGGTATTAGATAATGTTTTAAGTCAGCAAATGGGGGTCCCCCATGTATGGCTGCGCAAGGGACTGATAGACCCCGAAATTGTTCATATTATCCCCAAAGAAAAGGCCGTACTGCACCGGGTCATCCCTATGTTCAAGATTAAAAACAAGCTTACTTTGGCCGTGGCCGACCCCCAGGCGATTTTTGTCTTTGACACCTTAGCCCAGATGACCGGATGCGAAATTAATCAGGTGGTTTGCCGAAGCGCTGATATTATCGAGGCTATTGAGGAAAATTATAAAGAAAAGCAGGAAGATGTTCAGGTAGATGATTTTCTCTCGGACCTGGAAGAATCTGATCTTCAGTTGATGGAAAATCCCCTGGAAAAAGATTACCAGAGTATAACCGGCCTGGGAGAAGACAGCCCCATTATCAACCTGGTGAATATGATTATTCTCAAAGCTGTACATGACAGGGCCAGCGACATTCACCTTGAGCCGGAGCGAAATAAATTCCGGGTACGCTACCGCATAGACGGCGTGCTCTATCAAACAATGACCCCCAGGGTGGACTTATTTCCGGCCGTGATCTCTCGCTTAAAGATTATGGCTAATTTGGATATTGCAGAACGAAGACAGCCGCAGGACGGCCGCATTCAGGTCAAAGCCGAAGGAAGAATGATTGATTTGCGCTTTTCTTCTCTTCCCGGGGTTTTAGGAGAAAAGGTTGTTCTTCGTATCCTTGATACAAACAAAGCCATGCTTGACCTCAACCAGCTCGGTTTTCAGACTGAACAATTAACCCAATTCAAGAAGATTTTGGGCAACAGTTATGGTTTGATATTGGTTACCGGACCTACGGGATCGGGTAAAACCACCACCTTGTATGCGGCCCTGAATCTTTTAAACACCCTGGAAAAAAATATCATCACCATTGAGGACCCTGTTGAATACCATATGGAAATTATTAATCAAATGCAGACAAATGCGGCTATTGATCTCACCTTTGCGCGTATTTTAAAACATACCCTGCGACAGGACCCGGACATTATTATGGTAGGAGAGATACGAGACAAGGAGACAGCCGAAATCGCCATTCAGGCTTCTTTAACCGGCCACCTGGTTTTATCTACCCTTCATACTAATGACTGCCCCGGAGCAATTACCCGGCTCGTTAATATGGGTGTTGAACCGTGCATGATTTCATCGTCCCTCATAGGGATTATGGCCCAAAGATTAATTCGGCAAATTTGCCCTGAATGTAAAACCCTCTATTACCCCCATAAGAATGTTCTGAAGTCCCTTGGCGTAGATCCCGAAGAAAATAAAGGGTATCAGTTAGCCAAGGGTGAAGGGTGCCCTGTCTGTTATGATTCAGGATATAAAGGTAGAGTGGGGGTCTATGAACTGTTGGAGATAAATTCCGATTATCAGAACCTAATTCTGGAGGAAGCTGATGTTACTCGAATTCGAAAATTAATGGAACAAAACGGCATAAAAACCCTGAGAAGTGAAGGGTTGCAAAAAGTCAGAGAAAGACTGAGCACCCTTGAAGAGGTTAACCGCGCACTCTTTGTTGAAGATTAATTATGGCCATAAGTATTGCACAAACACCTATTGAAACAAGATCAAGGAAAAAAGAGAAGGGCAAAAATTCATTTTCCTCTTTCTCCATAGGCAAGAAAGTAAAGGGGAAGGAATTAATGCTGTTCACCTCTCAATTATCTCTGATGCTGGAGACAGGAACCTCATTGAACAGGGCCCTGGAGATTATGGCCCCCCAGATACAAAACCTTTATTTTAAAAAAGTTATTACCGAAACCCTTGAACATATTGAGTCAGGTTGCCTTTTTTCCGAGGCCCTGGCCGCTTATCCGAACGTATTTCCTCCTATGTTTATCAGCGTGGTCAAGGTTGGAGAAAGCGGGGGATTACTCAAAGAAATGATCAATCAATTAAATGACTACTACATACAAAAAGAAGAGTACGTGGGGGCTATAAAAAAGGCCCTGGTGTATCCTTCAGTTCTGCTGGTCTTTTGTTTTGTGGTCATCCTTTTTGTCATGCTTTTTGTCTTCCCCAGACTGGCCGTGTTTTTAAAGGGACAGGAGGCTATGCTGCCGTGGACCACTCTTTGTCTCATGTGGTTAAGCGACTTTTTACAAACCTCCTGGCACATAATGCTCATTGTTATTATTGCTCTTGGCATAGGGATGCGATTTTTGTGCAAAAGGCCGGAGGTAGCCTCATGGTTTGAAAGACAAAGGATGAAGATACCCTTGCTGAATACCTTGTTGATTCAATTTTATACCTCCAATTTTTTGACCAATTTAGGGTTCTTAATGCGCGGAGGTGTCCCTCTTCTTGAAGGATTAATCACCATTAAATCAATTGTCGGCAGCTCTCAATATAAAAGATTTATCCAGGAATTAATTGTAAGTGTGGAAAAGGGAGCGGGGTTCTCCGAACCTTTTCGCAAACAGGCTTTTTTGCCGGTAACCGTCAAAGAAATGATCCACACAGGCGAGGAAGCAGGAAACTTACAACTGGTTATTGTCAGATTGGGAGAATATTACTCTTCAGAGTTTCGCAAAGGTATGGATTTAGTATGCTCTGTCTTGGAGCCCATTATCATTATCGCAATGGGGATAATCGTGGGAGGAATTGTACTATCGATTATAATTCCCATTTTCCGTATATCAAGCGGCGCTTGTTAGCGATGAAGGAGGTGATGCACAGAAAAAATTAGTTGCCGGTTCATTACATTGTTTATTTTTTAACTCATTTTATTTTCTTATGCTTCATACCTCCCAGCAACGGGTTGGAGAGGCAAAAATAAAGGGTAGCGCAGTGCTTTAGCCTTGCCATAAGGAGGATAATACAGTGAATAGATATTTAAACAAAAAAATTTTTCAAGACGATGGTTTTACCCTGATCGAATTGTTAATGGTAGTTATTATTTTAGGTGTTTTAGCGGCCGTGGCTATTCCCCAATTCGGCGCTTCAACCAAAGATGCTAAAATTTCCGCCCTTAGGTCCAATCTTGCGAGCATCCGCGGGGCCATAGAATTGTATTCGGTCCAGCACGACGGCGAATATCCAACGGCTGCCATCGAGGATCAGATGACGCAATATACTGATGTTCTCGGCGCCATCTCCACGTCAAAAATCGACGCTTTTGTATACGGGCCTTATATAAAAAATGGGTTCCCCAATATGCCCTTTGCTACTAAATCGCAGAGTAGCATACAGGTCGACGACAGTACGGCTACTATCGGCACGAAAGGTTTTGATGATCCTAACCAAGGCGGATGGCTTTATGTGGAAAAAACAGGCGAGTTTATGGCCAATATGGACGAATATGATAAATATTAATCGATAATTATATAATTATTAATGCGTTAACACGCTTTAGCATGTAAATAAGGAGATGATTTATAATCGTATTATTGATGCTTTAACATGTTAGCATGTAAAAAAAAGGTATTCTGCAAGCACCGATAGGATACTTTTGTAAGTCAGAGAAGTATTCTGTAACCAACAAGAGGAGGGTACTTTCCTAAGTTTGTGAAGTATTCTCTAAGCGAGGATACAGGTGCGTTATTTCGTAAAATATGCTCTAAGAGAGAGGACATGTGTGTCATTTCGTGAAGTATGCTCTAAGCAAGGATACAGGTATGTCCTTTCATGAAGTATGCTGCGAGTACGATAAGGGTGCATTTGTCATTTCGAGCGATAGCGAGAAATCTTTAGCAATCTGTCTCCATTATTGGAAGTGAGGGTTTTAAAACCGAACCGATTCTAAAAATGAGAACTATTGAAAATGAATAAATCGCCTCCACCCTACGTTAAGAATGAGCCCAAAAGGGTACCTCTATCCAAAGGGTTTAACTTTAGGGTGCCTTTATCCAACGGTATATCTTCATCCAAAGGGTTTACCTATATGGAACTGCTCTGTGTTATCGCCATCCTGGCTGCCGTGTGCTCCGTAGCTACGCCGCATTTTGTCGGGCCGCTTAATCAAATGGCCCTGGAGAAAAAAGCGCGGGATATATATATGGCAGTCGCCTATACAAAGCAGCAGGCAGTGAATCAAAATAATACCTTTGGTGTATTTTTTGATTTAACCGCAGGGCAGCAAAAGGTCACCTGTTATCAAAATACTGGATATGACGCTGATGATGAGCCTCTCATTGATTTAAACAATACCTTACTTAATCGTATCACCAAAAAACCTTATGTTATTTTGGTGGATGAAGAGGATGAATATGGGAACGCTGCCCTTAATGCCGATTTTGGCGGAAAAACCTGGGTAGAATTTGATCCCCTTGGTGTGCCCAACGTAACAGGGCTGATTACGCTTGCAGGCAATGATTTTTCCCATACTCTCACAGTCAGTCAAATCGGCAGATTAAGCCTTGAATAAAGAAAATTAAACCCATGTTCAAGCACAAAGACACAAAGGACACAAAAAAATGAAAAAAATAAAAATTCCTATGCTTTCTTTTTAAATCGGCCTATGGAGTGCGATATAAAGTGCAAACAGTTATGAATAAAAAAGAAGGGCAAAAGGGTTTTACTCTTTTAGAAATTATTCTGGCTATGACCATTATTTCCCTGGCCGTAGTGCCTATATCCATGAGCCTTGGAAGAAGCCTTCAAATCGGCGGGGGGGGAGATACTGCGGCCAAAAGCTATCATTTGGCCCGAGCCAAAATGGAAGAATTTTTAGCCAAAGATTTTGATATCATGGCCGATGCCAACGGGACCGCGATTTTGGGAGAAAACCAGGTTTGGAGAGTGAATGTCTCCGATTTTGATGGGGACGGGGACAGCAATACTGATCCTGACCTCAAACATATTTATGTAAAAGCAGGGGACCAGGAACTGGAAACACTGCGCTTTAGAATACAATAATTTTAACCGGTTTATTTGTATTCCGGTTGACCATTATTATGGAACGTAGGGCGGCTTTAGCCCTGCTAAAAAAATCATTTAAGGGGCTATAAGGGGCTATGAAGGGCTATGAAGGGCTAAAGCACTGCACTACAGTAAGGACATGTAAGTGATCTCCATGAGGCAACAAAAAAATATTTCAGGAATGACTATGGTGGAACTGCTCCTGGCTATGAGCATCCTGAGCATATTAGCCGGCGTATCTGCCCGGGTCATAACCGTGGCCCTGGCATCCTGGAGTTATAGCCGCACGCAGAATGAAACCATCCAAAGCGCCTGCTTTGCTTTAGACCATATCGTCAATAAGGCCAGTGTATCTAATCGCCTGCTCCTTCCCCTTGGCGCCGATTCCAACACAGACGTCTTAGCCTTCTCGGCCATGGTGGATACTGATGGAGACGGCTTGATTGACGAGGACCCCGGCGCAGACCTTACCGGTGACGGGGCCCCGGGTATTTTAGGGATTGATGATGATGGCGATGGAAGCGTTGATGAGAATATGGAGGATGGGCAATACGAAGATGACGATGAGGATGCCTTTAAATTTTTCGGATGGCAGAGGGTAAACGAAGACAAAGTAGACGGACAAAATTATATCTTTGACGGCGACGGGTATATAGACGAGGACCCGGGGGAAGATCTCAACGGAGACGGCGCGCCTGGAATATTGGGCAAAGATGACAACGGCAAAGGAGGCATTGATGAAGGGGGGATTGATATGAAGGCCGATGATGATGAAGATGGCAAGGTAAACGAAGACCCGATAGAATATTGGGTCTATTATTGCGACCCTGATTGTGATCCCAACGGCGGCCGACTTATACAACGGGACCCAAACGGGCAAACAGACGTCCTGGCCGAAGGAGTAACTACTTTTCAGGTTACCCGTCGTGAAGCAAATACCTCGGGTGTTGAGCTGACCTTGGGTATTACCGATTCAGGGGGAGAAGAAACAATATTAAAAACAGCCGTTTACCTTTTGCCTGAGTTTGAATTTGCCGGCTATGTCGGCTGGCCTTAATAAAGGATGATGCCATGAATGATGATGACAATGTTATTAACTTAAGAATGTCATTAACTCAAAACCGAGCCGATATTTTTTTGTCATTTCGAGCACATTCACTTGGTTCAGTGTAAACTCCGCGAGAAATCTTAAGCCGTTGGAAATGCTGTAATTAAAAGATTTCTCCTTTCAGTCGAAATGACAAAGAGAGGAGTTTTACTTTGTATAGGTGCTTAGTTCTGAATTTCGTGATTTTTATGATAAAAAATTTTAAAACCTTTTTGGTTCCGGCTTGTCCGGGTTAGGTATATTATCAAGTGAAACATACATGCCGACAAGTCGGCACAAACCATAATGAAAATTTTTGTGATATCAATTAGTTATAGGTATATTATCAGGTGAAAAAAAGAGGATTTTTCCAAAAAGCGCCCCACCCCGATCAAGCAGGGTTTGCCCTGATTATGGTCATGAGCAGCGTACTGGTGCTTGAGATAATCTGTCTTTTTTTAAATCAGGCCAGGGGCACACAAGCTGTTATCTCATCTCACAGGGCAGAAAAACTGAAATCCGTGTATCTGGCCAAAGCAGGGGTTGCTCACGGTCTGTGGAGAATACAGGAAGACCCCAATTGGAGAACACAAATGAACAATCTTTCCTTGGGTGACGGCGCGTATACCGTGTCCTTTACCGAAGATCCCAATCGGCCAAGGATCGGTATCAGCAGCCAGTCTCAGGTGGGGGGCATAAAATCGTCGGCCGCAAGAACAGTCCACTACTTAACCATTCAACCAGAGCAAAGTGCCGATTACTGGGAGGCGGACACCTATCTGCAAGAAGGGGACATAATCCTTGTTAACGACGAAAAAAAAGAACTTAAGCTGGACACTGAATCGGGGGGCGGAACTAAGAGATGTAGAACATTGGCTAAATATAATCTTAAAAAATACTCGCTTCCTAATAAGGCCTCGGTTATAGCCGCTCGCTTTTCCATGTATCTTTATGACCCCGACGAAGAGAGTGATTTTGTGACGGACGGCATCATTAATGATGTCTATCGTATTCACCGGGTTACCAATTCCTGGGAGCCCCACGAGACATGCTGGAAATATCGAAATAAAAATCTCAACCAGCAGTGGTCCGCCCCAGCCGGTGGCGGTGACTTTGATCCCAATTCCGAAGACAGCCTCACCTTTTCCTGCATGGGATGGAAAACATGGAGCATTACCTATATGACCCGCTACTGGATGAAGTATCCCGGCCAAAACCACGGTTTCATCATTGAGGCGAATGCAAGGACTGGCAATAATGAGTGCCGATTTCGCAGCAGCAATAATGATCTTGGCCAAAGCTTTTGCCCTAAACTCGATATATACTATCTTGACGCAAGGAGCCCCTGATGTTAAAAAAACCGGCCTATTCAACCATAGGAATTGATCTTACGCCACATGGTGCAAAGGCCTTACAGTTTAAGCGAAACAATGGTTTTTTGTCTCTGCACCGGACCTCGCAGATAAGCTTAAGCAACCTTGACGAAGGTGAAATGGAAGGTGCCTTGCCGAAACTTCTGGCCGGTGATCTATTTAAAGGCAAAAAGGTCATGCTTTCCCTGCCCTCTCCCCTGATTACCACCATTCCCATTAAATTCAGCCGAAAAGAAAATGAAAGCACTGATCAAGCTGTGCTTCGCGAAGCAGGCAATTATCTTCCCTTTACCATAGAGAGCGCAATCATTGATTATCTCAGCACACCTATAATCGACAATCAAAAGCAAAATTTTGTCCTCCTCATTGCCGCCAAAAGAGCTGATATCCTCAGGCAAATAGATATAGTAAAGAGGGCCGGTCTTGAGGCTGCGGTTATTGAACCGAGGTATTGTTCCTTGTTCAGGACAATTCAATGTGCACTCAAAAAGATACTTCATGACCAATTTTTCATTTATCTGGAAGAAGACTCTACCATTATTATGGCCGTGATTGACGGGCAGATTCTCTTTGTGCGCGAGGTATCCTGGGGGATTTCACGGGTGAAGACAAAGATGGAAAAAACCCTGGGATTATCCCCGAAAAGAGCACAGAAGGTACTGCAACAATATGGCCTTGAAGAAGAAAATAGGGATAATCAGGAGCGCGAGAAAATAGGCCATTTAGAGGTAAAAGAACTTTATCAGGTAATCCATGAAGTAATCAATCCCGTTCTTGAAGAGCTTTGCCAGGAAATTCAAAAAGTGATTTCTTATTGCTCCTCCATAATCCAGCAGCGCCGGCCCATAGACCGAGCGCTTCTGCTTGGCCAGGAGGTAAATATTAAATCTTTGGCCCACTTTATTCAGCAAAATATCGGGATTAAGGTAATGACCTGGGATACTATGGAAACAACAGAAATAATAAAAGAGGAGCGGCCTTTTTTTGAAATTCCCTTGGGGCTTACATTGAGAGATGAACAATGCCTGGAATAAATGAAATCAATCTAATCCCTGGTGAGATTCTCAGCCAAAATATGACCAGGCATAGAATCAAAAGGGGGGGGATTGTCCTGGGATGTTTGGTTGTCCTCCTCTGTGCGGCGGGATTGGGCTATTGGGGTTATGTATTGGGATTAGAAAAAAAGGTGGATACGTTCCGGGGCTATGGAGACCAGATGAAGGGCCTGGAGAAGTCCCTGGCCATCAAAAACCAAAATATCAAACAGCTTTTGGAAAAAAGAGAAAATTTATTGAGTATAACAGGAAAAAATTTCTCCACTCCTATTTTTTTCAGCGTGACCCGGTCCATCAACCCGGGAACCAAACTCTTTAAACTATGGATGGAAAAAAGGATCAATAAAGAAAAGGATGGAAAGATAACCATTGGATTTGATCTTAAAGCTTGGGGATTGAGCCGGTCATTTCAATATCTGAATAATTTTTTAGTAAATCTTGAAAAACAAAAATATTTCCGGGATGTAACCCTTGTAAAATCGAATAGAGACGAAAAGGGAAAAAATATAATCACTTTTGAAATTTCATTTCACTACGCTGAGGTTTCTGATTCATGATTATCAAAAAAGGGTATAGGATACAATTGAATAAACGGCAACTAAATATATATTTTGTTGCAGCGGGAATACTTTTGGCTTTAGGTTATTTTTTCCTTTTCCAGAGGCCTTTTTGCGGGAAGGTAAAAAAACTGCGATCAGAAAAAGAAATGCTGACCGAAAATAAAAATTCCATCGTCATACTCAAAGAAAAACTGACTCTCTTTGAAAAATCCGAGGCCGGCCTTGAGCAGGAGATTCAATCCCTGGAGACTGATTTTAAAGCAGGGGTAATATGGGATGTTATGAAAAAAATCGATATAATAACCAAGAGATCGGGCCTTAAGATATTGTTAATGCATCCTGATATTGAGGTTACCACCGATACCTATCAGAATAATTCCCTTGATATCAAATTCAAGGGTGATTTTATCTCCTTTTATCATTTTCTGTATCTTCTGGAAAAAAACTTCCCAACACTAAAAACACAATTGGTGAAGATTGAAGC
Source organism: Pseudomonadota bacterium (assembly GCA_030625085.1). Lineage (GTDB taxonomy): Bacteria > SZUA-182 > SZUA-182 > DTGQ01 > DTGQ01 > DAOURK01. The sequence goes on along the minus strand of DAOURK010000011.1, from coordinate 22,685 downwards.
CGATTCACAACAGGGACCTGATTTATTGGGGGAGATACACTTTGATGTATATTCTCGAGAAAAAGAAAATAAAAAAATTTAGCTTTCACTTTCATGAGGGCTGTTTATTAGGGATACAAATATGGAAAAATCACAAATACTAAAACTTGCTATTCCATCGGGGATTTTATTGATTGTTTTACTCTTTAATGGAAACATTAAAAAGTCTATTTCTTCTTTGAAAACTAGAGACGATAATTCCAAGGCCTCTGCATCCAAAAAAAAAGGGGCCGCTTCCTCTTCATCTATAGAGCAGGAAATCAGACAGGAGTTAGAAAAAATATCCAAAGAAAAGCATCAGCAATCTTCTATCGAGGAATCCCCGGCCAAGGTAAAAAGAGATATTTTCGCCTTTCTCGCAGAACAGCCCTCATCTTCTGCTTTCAAAAAAAAAGGTCTGCTTGATCTGAAATTGGAGGCCACCTTTACCGGCCAGACACCCATAGCAGTAATCAATAATCAGACCCTTTTGATTGGCCAGAATATTTTAGATTATCAATTAAAAGACGTGCAAGAAGGACAAGTTGTCCTCATGAAAGACGAACAAACATTTATTCTTTCGCTTAAAACAGAGTCGGAGATACTTGAGTGAGTAAAGCAAGGAATATACGAGCCTATAGAAGAGGAGAAAAATGATGGTATGGAGTAAGAAAAACCGGGCCTGCCTTTTATCCATAGTATTGGTAATGTGCTTATTTACTTTTCCTCGTTTTTCTGAGGCTACGTCTATTACAGGGCCTGAGGAAATACAAGAAAAAATACAAGAAAAAAAAGAAGAAGGGAAAAAAGAATCAACCTTTCATATACAAAATATGGAAATTCAAACCTTGCTCAAGGTCCTGGCCATGAAAAACCAGGTAAATATTGTCAGCACGCCTGAGGTTAAAGGCCGGATAACCCTTAATATGAGCAATGCCACCATTGAGGAAACCCTGACGGCCATTACCAAAAGCACGGGATTGAGATGGGCCAAAGAGGGGTCCGTATACGTAGTCAGCGGAGGCGCAGCTCAAGGAACACAAGATTTTAAGACAGTGAAATCTTTTCAAATCAATTATGCCGATTTGAAGGAACTCTCCAAAATTATCCAATGGTCTTTTGCAAAAAGTAGAATTATAAGCTATGAAACCGAGCAAATTCTATTGATTGAAGATCAACCTGAGGAATTCCCCAAGATACAAAAACTTATTAGCTCTTTGGATATACCTCCCAAGCAGGTCCTCATTGAAACCCAGATTCTGGAAATTAACCTGAGCGATGATATCTCTTATGGCCTTGACTGGGGCGACACATTTGCTAACACCCTCACCACCAGCGGACAGATAAATACGCCGGGGCCGCAATTTCCTGAAAATGCGGCCGGCGCTGATCCTTCTAAATTTTACTTTGGGTTAATCAAGCCCACCTTTTATTTAAAGCTGAGCGCCCTGGAAAAAAAGGGGGATGTTAAAACATTAGCCACGCCTCGTCTTATGGTGTTAAACGGCAAACCCGCTAAAATACTTATAGGCGGCAGAATAGGCTATTATTTGACTACAACTACAGAAACCAGCACCATGCAAAGTGTGGAATTTCTGGATATCGGGACCCAATTGCAGCTCACTCCCCAAATCACAAATGATGGGACCATTCTTATGACTATCCAGCCTGAGGTAAGCGACGGATCTCTCAGCGGCGGTTTGCCTCAGAAAACAACCACTTCGGTTTCCACCTCGATTATGGTGAAAACAGGAGAGACGATTTTTATTGGCGGACTTATACGAAATTCAGAAATAAAAAGCTTGGACCGACTTCCCCTCTTCGGCCGTATACCATTGCTGGGCAAGCTTTTCTTTTCCAAATCTTCAACGCAAGTTCAAAGGAAGGAATTGATTATCCTGCTCACTCCCCGCCTGGTTGCCTCAGATCAAAAAATTGTGCAGGGAGTTGATAACGAAAAAAAAGATACCCTCAAGAAAAAAATTAATCAATGGCAGGAAAAAATCCATGCCATGGAAGAATCAAAGCCCGATAAATAATTTCTTTATAATGCAAACAAATCCGATCCATTATGCATTTAGGAGCCTAAGGCCCAAGCTGCAACAAGGACTCCATGTCGATATAAATTTCCCCGGCCAAGATCTTTCATCCGGGGAATAAGTCCAAAAGTGCCATCCTCTTGCTGAGCAGCCAGGATAAAATCCAAAGTCTCCTGATAGCCGGGGAAATCGGTGTAATTCATCATTTTAGCGCATATTACTAATTCACATAAAATGTCCAACTGCTTCTTTGGAAGATACAGGGAAACTCCCTCAGCAAGCATTCGCCGAACAAACTCTATTTCTTTGGCCATCAGCATCTGTTCAGGGTTCTTATCCCCGAAACTGGACAGGGCGAATATTTCGTGAGTAACATCATAGAAATAATTGGTTACATCCTTATCTGAAGCGTAACTCTTACCAATGGGAATGAGAAAATTATCCTTGGTCATGGTAACAATTACTCCTTGTTCAATAGAAACTTCCAAAGGGACCCTGGGTTCATATTCCAAATCACGCAGCAAAGAACTATTGAGAATAACATAGCTCATGTTCGGGGGATAAGTCATGTGGTTTCTAAGAATATGCCTTTGAATAAACCGGTGGAAATCTTGAGTATCAAAATCTAATCTTTGTGCAATCTTAGCAACCATCAAATAGGCGCTAATATCCCCGGGAATTTGAATTTGAAAATTATTTTGAGCCCTTAATTCTTTGATAATGCCGGCAACCTGATCCCGATAAAATTTCTTCTTCTCAGGGGATTGAGCTTTGGTATAAAGAATATAATGAAGATTCGCCTCTTCCCCCATTTCTAAAAAACCACCATCTTGAAAATTTGCCGGATGGGTTACAACCCAATTAATGGCCTTATTCAGGACCTGTTGCCTTTGAGATACAGCGGAATCTTCACGAACATGGTGAGATGCACAAGAGAATGAAAACATGATTATTAAAATGAATAATACCAATCCCTTCCACTCAAAACGTTTCATCTATTTCTCCCTTTTATATAGAGATGTATGGCTGGTTTTATATTAGAGATATACCGCGGGAAAATCATTGTCACTGTATCATACCCCTTTATTCATTGTCAATCTCATGGATTTTCCTCCAGCCCTGACGCACATCTTTATCTTTGAAATATTGAGCGTCAACGACTTATGATTAAAAAGTTTGCGAAATTTTTTTTACAGATTGCCTGCCAGCCATTGATATGACAGCAACTAAAAATCATGCACCATAGCTGATTTTCCTCCGGCAAGCCTCATTATGCAAAGGCGCGGGGGGTTGGGGGACAGCGTCACCCAATTGAGATAGACTTCCCAACCACCACATTAAACCCTTTATATGATTATCAAAAAGAATTGATAAATTCCTAATACTATCAATTAGTTAAGCTATATATCGTGCTATTGCGTATAATTACAGTTAGTTACTTGATTATATGGTCAAATTTAAATTTTAGTACCCATAAAATCAGGTTGTTATTCGGCTCAAAAAATTTAATTTTAACAACCTTTTTCAGTAGAAAATTTAGATAATTTAATTGTTGACAAAAATATTATGCCTTGATATTGTCCAATAATAATAGTTTCATGAAGAAACTCAAAAGTTGGCAAGATTGCCATAACCTGCAAGGTTATTATTCTGGAACTTATTGAGTTAAAGACCAAAGACAGAAAGTAATCATCTCTTAATATAAGGCCATGAAGGTTTTTGACCGGATAAGGATATTCGGCTGAAAATTTTCATGGCTTTTTTATCTTTTCAGCATGTTGTTCAATGAAGATTTCTTACGTTTGCTCGAAATGACGCGTTGATGAAACTTTTTACGATTTCATCAGCATTGATTTTTTCTAAGAATAAGGGGAAAAGGGCAGAACATAAATAAATCGGTTAACCTATTTATTTGAAGGATAAAGGGGGATTTGATATGGCCAAATTAAAATCTAATCTGTTAGTCTCAGGATCATTCAAAATTATGTTGGTAGGAATATGCTTGATTATTTCTTTTTTCTCCGGGTGGGCCGGAGCAAACGCTGAAAATCCAAAAATCCTTTCTCTAGAAGAAATCGTCGTCACTGCCAGTAGGAGTGAAAGGAAAATTCAGGACATTCCAGCCCATGCCACGGTCATTACCCGGGATAAAATAGAAAGCCGAAATATCTTGACCTTAGACGAAGCCTTGCGTTACCAAAGCGGCCTGTCTTCAGTTATGGTTCGAGATATGGCAGGCAGCTCACGTCAAATCAGCCTTCGTGGTTTCAGGGGGCAGGGTAAAACACAAATTCTGTTGAATGGGCACCCATTGAATGGCGGATATAATGGCCAGGTAGATTGGTCCAGTTTACCAATTTCCAATATAGAAAGGCTGAAGATTGTCAAGGGCCCTTATTCGGCCCTTTATGGAGGAGCCGCTATGGGAGGAACCATTCAGATCATCACCCGGGACAGTAAAAAACCCAGTGCCTATCTGAAGGGACTTTTAGGTGAGGACCAGACCAAAGGCTGGCGCTTTCATTTTGGGACCGGCCTGAGGGATCGAGTTTCTCTTTCCCTTGGTTTTGATCACACCAAAACTGACGGCTATATTGATCAGTATGTGGTCATTAAAAAAGGTAAAAAGGAAAAAAATAGTGTGCCTATTTTGGTAACAGGATGGACCCCGATCCTAACTCCAAAGGGGGAAAACGCCTATTTAGTTGGTGACAAGGGTGAACATTGGGCAGAACATCAAGGATTCACAACTCAATTTTCATTCGATTTTTCCCCGTCAATGACTATGGACTTATTTTTTATGAATCAATACTCTAAAAATGGATTTGGAACATCTCATTCCACTTTAGTTGACCCAAATGGGGATGAGGCAAGAAGCGGCACTATACAACAGGATAAGGTGAAAACTAGTGTAATGGAATCGGACTTCTTGAATGGCGAGATGGAAAAGGCCAAAAATACCTATCATGGTTCCTTTATTCATCGCCTTAATCCCGAATCCAGCTATAAATTCATGATAGGATATACAGATGAGTATCGGAACAAGCAAAGGCTACCTTCAAAAACCTCTACTTCAAATGAAGGCGCCGGAACCCTGGCCCAAACGCCAAGCACATCTCTTCATATTGAGGGTGAAAGGCAATTTATGTGGGGGACCAAGCATGAACTAACCTTTGGGGTCGGCTATTTTGGAAATGAGATTGAAGATGATGAGTGGACTATAACCAATTGGCTGGATGAAGACACTAAATCACAAAGAACGGGCCGAACAGTGGGAGAAGATAAAACTGTCTTCGGCTTTATCCAGGATGAATATTACATTCGCCAAGATCTTAATCTCCTGGCAGGCCTGCGATATGACCACTGGCAAAGCAAAGGACTGGTATATGAAAATCAACAGATAACCTCTTTTGATAAACAAAAGAAGGACAATTACAGCCCCAGACTTGGCCTTTCATATCATCCTTTACCTGAAACACAGATCAGAGCGGCAGTGGGCACAGCCTTTCGGTCCCCACCCATACAAGCGCTTTATCGGACAACGATATCGACCAAAAAAACTACGCTTAGAAATCCATATCTTGAACCGGAAAAAACATTTTCGTGGGAAGTTGGCATCGATCAGCAATTTAACGATAATATAGGATTAAGGCTCACCTATTTTGAAAATAGGATAAGGGATATGATTTATTCCCATGAAACCGATCCAAAAACCAAAACGTGGGAAAGGGAGAATGCGGGCAAAGGAAGTACCAAAGGAATCGAAACTGAGTTGGAATATCGATTAACATCCTGGTTGACCTGGTGGGGGAACTGGACTTACCAGGAGGCCAAGATTAAAGAAAACTCTGCAGTTCCCGAATCGGAGGGAAAGCGCATCCCTCTGGTCCCCTGGGCTATGACCAATATTGGCTTTGATTTAGACATAGCTCATTTTCATACTTCTCTGGTGGGCCAATATAAAGGCAAGGTCTATAAAGAGGATGACAATTCAGATTATGTGACCGATGTTCCCGGCTCTTACGATTCTTATTTTATACTCAATGCCAAGATAAGTTATGCCATAGATAAACACCTGAAATTTGCGTTGGCCGTGGATAATATATATGATCGCACCTATTATGAATATAATAAAGCCCCCGGCAGGCGTATTTTTGGTGAAATCTCTTACATTTACTAAATAGTGTCTGAACGAAAACTATCCAAAATTGTCATTTCGGAGCGAGAAATCTTATGCCATTGGAAACATTACAGTTCAAAGATTTCTCCTTTCAGTCGAAATGACAAAAAGAGGGGTTTTTGTTCAGACACTATTTATAAATTTTTGACTTATTTTGTCAGCCAAGAGTAATGTATTCGTAAAAAGTCTCATTAACGTGTCATTTCGAACGAACGTGAGAAATCTTTATTGCATAATATGCTGAAAAATATAAGATTTCTCCCTACAGTCGAAATGACAAATATGCCAAAATCGACTTTTTACGAGGCCATCAAGAGTGAGTCTGAAAAAGTTTATTACACCCTTGCTATAAATTTCCGGGGTTTTCGTTCAGGCACTATATAGAGTTTTTTAATGACTTGCAATAAAATTACCATGTATATAAGCCATTGTTATTGTTTAATGATGGCATTTTGACAAGGGACAGGCTATTTTCAGTATTAAATAGATCTAAAAAGCATAATGTAAAGTGTTTAATTTCGCAATCTTTAAATAAGGCAAAATTATAGATCATCATGATTGCCGTCGTTTGCCAGTAAGTTACCTGTTCTTGTATAAAATTTCCAGCCAGTCGACCAGTCTGAGTCCCTTACTGTAATATCCGTTGTGGCGACATCACACTTCACGTCATTTCGACTGTTGAAAGGATTTGTTGGCAATTTACCAAACCTGAGATAAGGGCCGTATATGATATTTTTATCTTCATTTATTTTATCTTCGGCTTTGCCCATCACATCTGTATAAAGAGTAAGTTGTTTTACAAATGAGTCAGATGCTTTGCCTGGATCTGTCTCATCTTCACCGTCTTTTGATTTAGTAGCGCCTGGGTAGGTGTCGTTGTGCTCTAGGCGATACAAATCTATAGCCTTTCTGAGTATTTTAAGATTTGATTTTACCATACTAATTTTAGCATCTTCCTTGCTTACAATCAATCGTGGGATTATAATTGCAGACAATACCCCTATAATGATAACGACCGCTAAGAGCTCAATTAAAGTGAAGCCTGTTTGTTTAACAAAATTTTTTTTCAAAATAACACTTATGAATAATTAATAATATTAATAAATATTTATAATTAATAACCGAAAAAACTATCTTCGTTATCGAAAACACTATACATTTTGCAAAATTACAAATTTTTCATTGCTTAGAAAATCACATATATGTATTATTTGTCAAACAAAAAATAACTTTTAGAGGGTTTTTGATAACTAATAAAAGGTGTTAAAAAGAATTGGTAAATTCCTAATACTATCAATTTGTTAAGCTATATATCGTGCTATTGCATATAATTACAGTTTGTTACTTGATTAAATGGTCAAATTTAAATTTTAGTATCCATAAAATCAGCTTGTTATTCGGCTCAAAAAAAATTTAATTTTAACACCCTTTAATAAGATACTTATAATTCCCAAAGGGGGAGTTATGAAAAAAAATATTAAGGGGATTTTTCCAAAAAATTGTCAATTAGATAAAGTCTGATTTTATTCCCGCGTTTTTCATATATGTCGCGTGCGCGTCGAAAAAAGGCATTGGATGTATCTTTAGCGTCCATGGAACGGTAAATGGCGCCGGATAAGAACAAGGAGTCGGCAGAAAATGGATCAAGCTCAAGTGTTTTTTCGAGGTAGGATAAAGACAGTTCATTCAAACCCAGATTGTTGCAGGCTGCAGCGAGACGGTAATATGCGGGAGCAAAACCAGGGTTTTCCATAACCGCCTTTTCCACGCCGACCAATTCTTTCCGGTCTTTCTTAATGCTTTCAAGCAATTCCTTAAGATCTGAGTCATTGGGCGAAAGGTTAAGCGCTCTGTTACAGGACTCTATGGCTTTTAATGGATTACCCGTTTTAAGAAATGCGAAGGAAATATACTTATAGCAAAGACTCTTTTTTTCAACCTTTTCTTCCGCCGCTTTTTGCCAGTAGTCGATAGCCTTATTGTAATCTCCTATTTTAAAACACAAAGATCCGAGAACAAAGTGACACCTGTAAAAATCTGAAGGCGATATCGATTCGATCTTTTCACAATAAGCCACTACATCTTCCAGTTGATTTTCGGCAAGGCAGTCAGAAGCCTTTTTTAAATAATAATTAACCCGGCTTTTCTTATCCCGGCGAAGTATAGCGTTACAGTAATATTCCCAGTTCCATATGGACATATCCCAGTAAAAAGGCATGAACGACTTTATCTGGTCAAGCAGGCCATGGAGGTTAATAAGCTGTAAGATGTTTGAATAATCGTCTGTCCAGGCTCTCAAATTCTTTTCCTTTTGAGCCTGCTCAGTGCTAATATTTTCAAAACCGAGTATTATGAGTTTCTCATATGTATCCTTATTAGCCGTTATGGCGAACCATTCCGACCTCAAACTGTGATCGCTTCGGTTATTGTTTGTGGCTGAACAGCCGTAAAGACGGAGCATCGAAGAATTTTTTTTCAATACCGGACGTAGTGTAATATATCTGTTGGATATATTGAAAAGTATGATGCCGTCCTGTTTTAGGCAGCGAAGATACTCTTCTATGGCGTTTGTCGTAAGAAGATGTTCGGGTATGGTATCACTGCTGAAAGCGTCCATAATAAAAAGATCATATTTAATATCCGGTATTTTTTTCAGGCTTATCCGGGCGTCACCAAAATAATGTTTGATATCCGAATGGGAACCTTCCAGAAAAGAAAAATATTTTTGGGCCAGTGTAAAAACCGCCGGATCAAGTTCAAAGAAATCAATGCTGGACCCTTTACGGCCGTAACCCGCTAACCCGCCCATTCCAAGTCCGACTATCCCTATGCTGTTAAATGAGTAATCTTTGTCAGTCATTAATTTTGCGACGGGTGAAGTTTTGTGATAATAACCGACAGGTTCAAGTTCTCTTTCCCCCGAAACAAACTGTATGCCGTGCAAAGTGGTTCCGTTTATCAGCCTGCGCATATCGTGTTTCTCTTCAACTTTATATATTCCGTAATAATTGCGGAATTTATATAAAAGATCATTTTCCCAAAGTGGTTCGGAAAAAATAAAGATAAGAATAGCAGCAGATAGATGCAGGCTTAACAAAAGAGGGCGTTTTTTAAGCCTGTTGAAAAGAATGCCGAAGATCACAAAAAGAACGATAATGCCCAGTACGTCGTATTTTTTAAAAAGAACAGGCCAGATAATAAGGGTGAGGGTCATGGCAAGAAGAGAAATGATAGCGTGGCGGTTAAAATTGACTTTATCAGGTTTTTTTTCCGCGGATAAAGCAAGGGCAATAACAAGGAGGCCTGCCAGAAATTCGAGCATTGATTTAAAGATAAGTGGGGCTACCCAGCTTACAAAAATACCCCCCAGAAATCCCCCGGTTGCCATAGAAAGATAAAAAACCGTCAGGTCTGATGTTTGTTCCGGCTTATCCTTGTTGAGCCTGAAGTGGCAGAATAAGCATAAAATGAACAGGAGAAACAAGACAAGTATCGTCTGGATCGCGAAAGGGATAATCTGTGTTACTGATAAAAGAAAAAGGATCAATCCCGAAGCCAGAACAAAATAGATATTTTCATCTATCCATTCCGGGCACCACGGTATTTTTTTAAACGCCAGGACAAACGAAAACAGGTAAACAGCCAAAGGTATAACCCACAAAAGAGGTATGGGCGCGATCTCATAAGTTATAAGGTTTGTAACCGAAAGAAACAAAATTACGCCGGCCGCTCCCCACAGGGACCACCCGAGCTTTCGTTTAAAAGGTATGTCCGTAGAGCTTTGCTTTTTGGGGACATTTGAGGGCTTAACCGGTATAAGAAAATATATTGCTGTGTTTATGAGTGCAAGGACAAGAAAGGAAACCCTCCAGATCAGTAGTTGATTAGGAATATCGAAAAAGACCTCAAAAAAAAATGGGTAAGTTAACAGTCCCGCGAACGAACCAAGGTTGGATACGGCGTAGAGCGGGTAAGGGTTATCGCGTCCTTCAAGATCCGATCCGGCCAGCCAGCTTTGAAAGATGATGCTCATGGTCGATAAAAGAAAAATGACCGGGCCTATGCTTATAAGAAGCTGAAAAAAGACGTTAAAGACCAGGGGAACTCCCCTGAATACAGTTACGCCGGGAAGAGAATGTCCGGGGAAAAAGATGATAACGATCAGAATGATCAACAGCAGGTGAAAGCGTCTGTATCTTGCGATATCAAATTTTCGGATAACGAAGTTGGAGTACCAGTATCCGAAAAGAAGCGTCCCCTGAAAGAAAACAAGGGCGGCGCCCCACACTGAATACGTGCCGCCGAAATGAGGCAGTAAACGTTTTGCTACTACGAGCTCTATCTGAAAAAGAAGAAAAGCCGCAAGAAAAACGCAACAATTTAGCAGGTGTTCTTTTCGAAATTTCATAAGATGATAGGAATTGATAGATGAGGAATTTGCTTTTTTAACTATGCAGTAGAATAGCGCAAAATTTAGAGAAATACAAATAATTTTTCATTTTCAAGAAATGATTTACCTTTTTATGGAAAGATTTGACCCCCCTTTTTCTCAATTGCCGATTTGATACTTTTTTATCTTATAGCGCAAAACTCTCTCACTTATGCCCAAAGATTCGGCGGCCTTTGTCTGGACTCCATCACTGAGGCGCAACGCCCTGTCAATCAATTCTTTTTCTAAAGCTAAAACCGAATCCTCCAAAGAAGACGGATCCGATCCGATATACCCAAGAGCCAAATCCTTTTCCTGTAAATCTGAAATAAGATTTGGTGGAAGATCTCGCAAGGTGATATATTCATGACGGGTCAAGACAATTGCCCGTTCCATGATATTCTCCAATTCTCTCACATTACCGGGATAACTATATTTAAACAGCTGGTCCCGGACCTCCTTGGTCACACCCTTGACCTGCTTTTGACATTGGCGGTTATATTTTTCCTGAAAAAAATCAATCAATTGCAAAATATCTTCCTTACGCTCTCGTAAGGGAGGCAAAAAGACAGGTACTACATTGAGGCGATAATACAAATCCTGACGAAAACTTCCTTCCTTAATTCCCTGCTCCAAGTCTTTATTGGTGGCGGCAATAATGCGAACATCCACCCGAAGGCTGCTATTTGCGCCAACCCGTTGAATTTCCTTTTCCTGAAGCACCCTCAAAAGCTTTGCTTGTAAGGCCAAAGACATATCCCCGATTTCATCCAGAAAAATGGAGCCCCTATCGGCTTCCTCAAAACGCCCTATGCGGCGCTGAATCGCTCCGGTAAAAGCGCCTTTCTCATGACCGAACAATTCGCTTTCCAGAAGATTTTCAGGCAAAGCCGCGCAATTAACCTTAATAAAGGAACATTTTGCCCGCAGACTATTAAAATGGATAGCATGGGCGATTAATTCTTTGCCGGTCCCACTTTCACCACGAATCAGCACCGTGGTATCCGCCCTTGCTACCCGGCTGACCATACTTAAAACCTCTTCCATTTTCCCACTGCCGCTAATGATATTTTTAAAGGAATATCGTTGGGAAAGCGCATCGCGTAATTCACGATTTTCTTCAACCAGATGCAGGTAATCTACCCCTCTTTGGATAACAATCAACAATTCATCCAGATCAATCGGCTTGGTTAAATAATCGTAGGCCCCGCTTTTCATAGCAGTTACCACTCGTTCAATGGTCCCGTAGGCAGTAAAAATAACCACCAGGATAAAGGGATTAATCTTTTTTATCTCCTGCATCAATTCTTGACCGGTCATGCCGGGCATCTGATAATCAGTCAAGACCATATCAATTTGCTCTTCCCTGACTACAGCCAATGCGTCTTTAGCATTACTGCTGACCAAGGTATGATACCCTTTTTTTGCAAGAAATCCCTTCAGCATCTCCCGCTGATTTTTTTCATCATCTACGATTAAAATATTGAACATATAAATTTCATGAGAAAATATCACCCCCACTCCCTTATCAAGAGGGAGGAAGAGAAAGGTGTATTTTCATCCTCCTTTATCAGCAATTCTTATTTTGATGAATTCACAAAAAATCGTTTTTGGCAAATTTGTCATTTCGAACGCTAAGAAGAAATCTTTTGACTTCTGGCTCCAAATTCACCTTTGCGGTTCACATGGTTAGACTTTACCGAAGATTTTACCGGCTTATTGGGAAGGAGGATAAGAAATTCCGTGCCTTCTCCCACTTTTGAGTTTACTTCGATTTTCCCACCATGATCCTCAATAATTTTTTGGCAGATAGGCAGACCGACACCTACCCCACCCTCCTTGCTGGTGTAATAAATCTCAAAAATCTTGGCCGTATCGGCAATACCTACACCTGTATCCTTTACTGAAATTAAAATATTATCCCGCCTTTGACTGACCTTTACAAAAATCTCACCTCCATCAGGCATGGCTTGAATAGCGTTACGAATAATATTAATCAAAGCTTGCTTGATCTGATTTTTGTCACACCAGCAGTGCAAGGGAGAATGTGTATACTCGGTATATATCTTCACCTTCTGTTTTTCAGCCTCAGCAGCAAAAATTAATAGCATATTATCAAGTATGGACGATAGGTCCACTTGTTGTAGTTCACGTTTCGGCTCCCGAGCAAAATTAAGAAAATTACCAATAATCTTATCTACCCGCTTTACCTCTTCTCTGATAATGGTAGTAAAATGAATAAATTCATGTTTATTTTCCTTGGATTCGGGGAGGTATTCGTGCTGAAGCCTTTGAATAGTCATGCCAATGGCATTAAGAGGATTTCGAATCTCATGGGCAACTCCGGCCGCCAATTTACCGATGGAATTCAGCCGTTCAGTTCGCTGCAAAATTTTCTCCTGTATTTTCTGCCTTTTGTATTGAATGTATTGATGATAAAAGATGAGTATTAAACCACCACTGCCAAGGGTAATTACCAATAAACTAAACCAAATGGCATGTTTTTGTGTCTGACGAATATTGAGCATAAATTTATCTAAAGAAAGTCCCACACGAAAAAGCCCCAGTACTCGATCCTTAAACAGAAAGGGTTTGATGATTTCATAAACCTCTTCTCCGGAGCTAAGATGATGAAATCCCGCCCGAACAAAATCAGGATGATGGTGAATGTTTTCCAACTTTGATGGAGATATGTCCTCAGGAGCAACAAAATTATTATCCCGATCCTGGAAACTAATATAGCGAATCCCCTTTTGCTCGGCCAGGTCGCTTATCAATTTCCTGATGCCGATTTCTTTGCGAAATCGATCCATATAATAAGCATCTACATGGATAATGATAGCCCCTTGAAAATTTTTTCGAGCCATAGCCACCCAGAAAAGATTCTCCAAAACAGGTTGTTCCCGGCCTATTCCCTCCACCATAACGTTTTTTTCTCCCCTGAGGATAGGAGCAATCCCCATGCGAATAGCCTCTTGATGCTGAGGCAGCCAGTTTAAAATATCCGGGGAAGAAGGCGCTTTGGAATCAAGCATTACCCTTCCCAATCGATCTAATACCTGAACGCAGAATAGCTTATTTTTAGCGACAATCTCTTTGAGAAGGTTGCTGTTATAGCCGGTTTGTTCAATTAACATATCTATTAATCCGGCATTATCGAGCAAACGATTGATCAAAATATCCTGAGCCAATTTATTGGAAATAATGGCATTTTTCCCACTGGATTGAAGACTTTCCACAAGGGCCTCTCCTTGATCATATAAAACCTTATATAAAGCCTTTTTCCCCCTTTTTATCTGCCACAGGCTATGTAAACCCATCACAATAATAAATAAAAAAATACTTGCCGTGGCATAAGTCCAGAAAAAATCTCTTTTTTTTGTCTTTTTCATTTTCAATTATTATTAGATTAAGCTGTTAAGCTATTGAGCTCTTAAGCTGAAAAAAATTATTTATTTAACAAATCATCAGCTTATAAGTTTATCATTAAAACCCGGCAAGTTGCATAAAAAATAAAAATATCTGTGCAATTACGTTAAATCCCTGTTTGAGTTTATCCAGCATTAAATGTGGGACAAAGATAATAACAAGTTATTATAGCCTATTAGATCATGTAAGCTCAAGGTACTAACCGGCAACGCTACCTTTAACCTCCCTTACCATTCAAATACTCATAAATACTCACTTTAGTAAAGGGCTTCCTCCATAAAAATAAAATTATCATACTCAATACCATTAAGTTAACGAATTCCGGCGTGTCATTTCGAGAAGCGTTAGCGACGAGAAATCCTTACACGTAAGTCAGAACAAGATTTCTCGCAGAGTTTACACTACACATAAGTCAAAACAAGATTTCTCGCAGAATTTACACTAAACGTAGTGTATGTGCTCCAAATGACAAAGAGCACTGAGCATAGCTTAAGTTAATGAAATTGCCATCATATTTTTAATCGGTTACAAAAAAATGAGAAAAAAAAGGCGGGGAAACCCCGCCTTTTTTTTCATTATATCCAATATATCTAATCTGTAAGAGAAATAAATTCTTGTTTTATCACCCCCTTTCTCTTTTTGTGTAAAAAATTCCTTTTAAAAAAGTATGGCGAAGGAGAACAAACTAAATTAATAATTTTCTATTTTATCACCTCCTCTATTATAATATTATGTTTTTACTGGTATGTTCAATCTATGTTTTTTATTCATTGCAAACTCCATACCAACCCACTAAAAAATTTATAACCCAATGTAAATAAAGAAATTATTCAATTCCCTTTTTTATATGTTAAGACAGTTTTCGACAAAATTGTCGAAAACTGTCTCCTGTTCATAGATCACTTTACCAAAATTTATTTCTTAATAAGGGGATTCAGCCTTGCAATTAGATATGTGAAAAAATTCGACAAAAATGTCGCCACACTTTTAACCTGGCTTAACAAGCTAATACTAGCCTCTTTACTTAAAGCTCCATAGCTAGGTCAATTCAGAGAGGATAAACATGTTTGTATGTCCACTTTTGGCCAAGTCTATAGTTGGCTATAATAAAACAATTGAATTTTTCCCCATTTTGTACTATTATTTTCCAATAAAAAAAATAATATATATTCGATAAAAAAATAAGCATCAAAAAGACACATGAGAGGCAAAGAGTACATCTAAGTCTTTTGTTTCCTTGTGAGGAAAAATCAACCACTATAATCAAAAAAATATTATTTAGAGCAAGTTGATATACTAAATGATATCGGGTTAATCAAAAACTATAAGCAGGTAAAGCGACAAAATGAATAAGCGGATAATAAAACACTTTCTTATGAGGATCTTCTGTATTGTTGTCATCTTCCTTTTGCTTTCTCCTTTGGCGCAGGCAGATGTATTTTTTGATATGGATACTTATACTGACACTAATAGCTTAGCGCTTATTACCTTAAAAGACCCAAACGCAAACACTGATCCGAATAGCATAGAAGAGGTAACTCTCCAGGTTGAAAGTACATCCGATCCCAATGGAATTACCATTTCAGCCGAAGAAACGGACCCTAATACAGCCGAATTTACTGCTGATTTTGGCTTTACACGTAATAATAGCGATGATGAAAACAACTTAATTCAGGTGAGTGATGGAGACACTATTACAGTTACTTATGATGAGAGCGATTGGACTGATACCGCTGAAATTGATTTCGCTGATTTAGATGAGCCGGAAGAACCTACTGATAATAATGATGATCCAAATGCTCCGGAAGGGTCAACCAATAACGATGAGTCGGATACAACCCCCTCAACCTCTGATTCCCCTGATTTTACCTTCGGAAAGCATAAGGGCTGCTTTATCAACACTGCCGCCGCCGGCTTAAAAGCCTTCTTCCATTAAATACACTAAATCTACCGACTATGGAATTTTAGCCAATAAATTTCGAAATCATTTATAAGTCTGTTGATTTAGTCCAAAATTGAGCAATTTTTCAAAAAATAGCTGACACCTTTTAATAAGCTCATTATTAGACCCATTTTCACATTTGGCGAAAAAGCTAAGGTTAGCATTTCCGCCAAATAAAAATATTCTCATACAGAAATCGGTTTTAGTCCTTACTCAGCAGGCCCCTTGAAAACTGCGCTACATAAAAATGCTAAAATGAGAGTCGCTAGGATTTTGGTATCATCTATTGACACACAGCCCCTTTTTTGCTATCTTTTTATCATCAAGAAACAAATTTTCACATCCAAATCTCTTTAAAAAACCCTCATGCCCCCTTTTGTTGGGGTGCCTTGGAGTATACAAATTGGGGCTATTTTTCGACCAAATCCCTTATGACACCACAGAAAAAATACCTGTGCCTATTTGGGAAAAAGTCGTGCTCTTTCATATAGTTCAGGGCCTTTTTATTTCAAGGCAGTCTTTTGCTGGGACAAGAAAGCAGAAATGACAAGAGATTATTCAGTCGAAGTCTATAAAAAACTAGAGGAAAAAATCAGCGCCGCTGATTTACATAGACCCATGCATATTGGCCGTTATGAAGCAGGCGCTGAATTAGCCTACGACGTTATCGGCTTGAACGGCGGCAACAGGGCACAGATTCGTTTAAAGGTTGAAAAATTTGTCGGCGGCGGATTTGCCGGACAGGTATATCGGGTGAAGGTGTTGCATATAGAGCCTGAATTAAAGCCGATAGAAGGGATCGAAACAGGCGGAATCTACGCCATAAAGATACTTATCCCGCCAACAGCTTTTTCACAACTGTTTCGTAATACGCTTTACCGGATCGGTTTCCAGGGACCCTTTCAACTTCAAGTAAACCCTGCGGCAGCCAGAGCAGGTGCCCTTTGGCAAAAATTTATCCGTCGAGGAGCTAAAATTCAATTTGGTGATGAAAGAACAGTTGTAGATATATACGCTACTTTTGTAGATACCGGGCTGGGCAGTTGCGGCGAGTTGAGTGAGTGGATAGAAGGCAGAACGTGGCGATTGGAAGTAGACGATCATATGGATTTACTTGGCAAGTGGAAAAAAGGTCGGGAAGTTACCAATGCCGACCTGGGTTCGCCGGAATATCGAGACAAATATGAATTTATGGGTAAATTTGTTGACCTTATGCACAAAATGGGGTGTCCTGAATTTGCCAGGCAATATGAGTGGACTACCTGCAAGAGCCAACCAAATTGCCTGAAACGCAAAGATGCTGAAGGGGCATCATCTTCAAATCTTGTGGCCGTTGATTTTCGGGCAGGACTTGCCCTTTTACCCTTTTTACCCATGAGTCCGGGAGATTTCAAACTTATTGTCAAAGGCCTCGGAAGAGGCAGCCTGGTGCAGTTTGATCGAGGCAATATTGGTCAACTGGAGCAGTTTATAGATGAGCATAAAAATGAGTTTTCGGATATGTCGCCCATGCTGGAAGAGTTAAAAGAAGCGGAGCGGGTTTATAGGGATTCGGTCCCTGATATTACCCATAACCATTTCCGCTTGTTGTACAGCTCGCAGTTATGGTCCACTATGCTTACCAGCGCAGTGACCGGATGGCAGGTTCAAAATCTGATTGATGAGCCATGCCGGGAAAAATTGCAAGACAACAAAGCCTTAACGCTTCTATTTTTGATAATTGGAGCAATCCCTTTTCTGGGCCGGCTTATAAGAAAATTTTATGGTCGAGCTGATTGGCGAAAGCATTATTTGGGAATGTTGACAAGTTGGCAGTATTTAGGACGAGCCTTGAGAGCAAAGATTACTGAGAGGATTATCGATTGGCACAGGTCAGGACGTGTTGACGACGATCATGCCTTAAAGGCTGCAGAACAGCCGTGGCCTTTTCTTTATCATCTGCCCTTATCAATTCTGCCGGTGGGACTGCATAGATTTATAACTGACTGGCACTATGCCAGGGAACGATTTCTTTATCTGACTATCCGGCCTGTGCGCTTATATTTTAACGCAGAGCTTCGTGAACAATGGCTTCGTGAAATGGTGAACGAGGGTAAGAAAAAACATCTTCTGAGCGATGAAGATGCAAAGGTTATCATTTCTCAGGTTGATGAGCCGTTTATTCAAAAATATCTCAAAGCATTGGCCGTACATGTCTGCACTTTACCAGTTACCCAAATTGTTTCTGTGCTGATAGCCATTATTTATGTATTCATGCATCCTGCAATGCCTCGGGCACAGTCCTGGGGGATCGGACTCGGTATTATTGCCTTGTTTCAGGTGGTGCCTATTTCGCCGGGTTCATTAGTTCGTGGTTTGTATGTGGTGTACCTGGTTATCAAAGAACGAAATTTCAAAGACTTTAACATTGCCGTGTTCCTTGGATTTTTCAAGTATATTGGTTATCTGGCCTTCCCTATTCAGATGACTTATCATTATCCAACCTTAGCGCGGTTTATGGCAGGACACTGGGCTACCGAAGCAACCCATATTGTTCCTGTGTTCGGGGAACGAGGGGCATTGCTGGAGCATGGGGTTTTTTGTCTGTTTTATAACTGGCCGTTAACCATACGGCGCAGGATGCACAATCGAGCCCAAATAAGGGCAACCATGAGGCCGCGATATTGGCCCATTCTTTTTTGGGCATTAGCCGGGGCCTGGATATTCCGGCTTATCGATCTTGTTTATCTCAAAATTTCAGGGCAATTGCCGGGATTAATGCAGATTTGGTGGCTGGCTGCACTGATACCGGTACTTTTCGGCGCTGCAGTAACTTTGTCTGCCGGGGGAGCTTCCCTGGGGAAAAGGATTATAAGCGCTGCCTGTTGCGGCGGCCTCATTGGCATTTTTTATACCGCTCTTTTGACCATCATAAATTACGGTGCACCCATTGGCTTCAGTGACATACCTATGAGTTGTGTATGGAAAGTTTTTGCTTTTACCATTTTTTCAACCCTGGGAGCTATTTTGATGGAGCTCAAATTGCCGGAACCAAGGCCAAGCCGAAGCCTTGAAGAATCAAAGGTAGGGTAAGGTAAAGTCATTAGTGACTCTGCACTTAAGGTAATAACTCATTGAAAGGTATGTTTTTCAGCAAATCCGGGGAAATTGTTCTGTAGCCAACATATCCACAATCCTTGTTCCCCCAATACCGGTTCGCATGAGAACTTTTCCTTTCGGTTCAGCTATAACTTCTCCAATGATTTGGGCATCCGATCCATACCTGGTCTTTTTTATGACTGAAAGAACTTCCTCGGCCTTTTGTGAATCTAAAAAAATCACCAGTTTTCCCTCATTGGCCAAATACAAGGGATCGAATCCTAAAATCTCACACGCCCCTTTCACTTCCTCTCGAACAGGTATTTTATCTTCCTCTATGATAACGCCAATCTGTGATTGGGCGGCAATTTCATTAAGGACCGTGGCCAAACCGCCCCGTGTTGGATCACGCATAGCATGAAGCCGGCTGCCCAATCCCTTCTGTAATAAAGCCTTAACTATTCCATTCATAGGCGCCACATCGCTTTGTACATGAGTAACAAAGCCCAGATTTTCTCTTTTTGATATAATGGCGATCTCATGATCTCCCAAAAATCCGGTTATCAATACCTTATCGCCAACCAGTGCCTTATTCCCGGAAATAGAAAGTCCCTCTTCTAAAGACCCGACACCGGCCGTGTTGATAAATATTTTATCCAGGCTCCCACGATTCACTACCTTGGTATCTCCGGTAACGATCTTGACCCCGGCTTCCTTGCAAGCCTCTTTCATGGAAAGGAGAATTTTTTCTAAATCAGAAAATAAAAATCCCTCCTCAATCATAAAGGAGCAGCTCAAATATTGAGGGGTGGCCCCACATACAGCCAAATCGTTCACTGTTCCGCAAATGGCCAGCTTCCCAATGTCCCCCCCAGGAAAAAAAATAGGGTCTACAACATAAGAATCAGTGGTAAAGGCCAGACGAGAGGAGGAAGTTGGAAAAACCGCCTGATCATTCAAAAGATTCAATATCGGATTTTCAAAATGCTTGACAACGTATTGATCAATCAAGTCGCGGGCCATTGTCCCCCCACTGCCGTGGGACAGCAAAATTCTTTTTTCTTCCATTTCTCTTTTTTTACTCCATTGATGACTCCGTTGATTTACTATGATTTTATAAAATTGCCGAAATTGTACTCTAATAAAAACAAAATATTATGAGTGCTCTTTTCGCAAAAAACACTCACTTTCGGACTAAATCAACAGAGCCATGGATTCGCTAACTATTTCAGCCATATTTATAGGCCGCTGCACAGCTTCCTTCAGATGAAACCATACAGGGTCCTATGGGGCGGCTCGGATTGCAAACAGAGGCAAATAAAGGACATTCAGAAGGTTTCTTCAAGCCCTTTAAAATACTCCCACATTCACAGCCCGGCGGATCTGAACTTTCGGCCACCGATAAGTCATAATATTGGGTCGCATCATATTTTTGGAATCGCCGGCGCAATTTTAAGCCGCTATCGGCAATTACACCCAATCCTCGCCATTTAGCCTCTGAGGGTTCAAAAACCTCATACAGCCTTTGAATAGCCATGGGATTACCTTCAGGTTTTACTGCCCTTGAATAAGGGATCTCCACAGCCGGGCGATTTTCTTTAATCTGAGCCATCATCATGAAAAGGGCGTGAAGTATATCTACCGGCTCAAATCCGGTGATGGCTGCAGGCAGATGATATTGTTGAGGAATAAATTCATAGGGTTTTGATCCTATAATAACACTCACATGCCCAGGACAGATAAAGCCGTCAATGTGAACCTGTTCTCCTGTTAATAAGGCTTTCATGGCTGGAGGAATGAGTTTGTGATAAGAGAGAATGGAAAAATTCTCCAATCCCTTTTTTTCTGCCTGTAAAATGGCAGCAGCAATGGTCGGAGAGGTTGTTTCAAAGCCGACAGCTAAAAAAACTACTCTTTTGCCGGGATTGTCTTCCGCTATTTTTAAGGCATCATAGGAAGAGTATACAACTTTGACTTCAGCTCCCTGTGAAATTTCATTCTGCAAAGAAGAGCTTGATCCGGGGACCCGAATCATATCTCCAAAGGTAGCCAAAATTGTATCAGGCATTCGAGTAAGTTGGATGGTTCGATCAATATCCAGAGCGCTGGTTACGCAAACCGGGCACCCCGGGCCGGAGATAAGATCAATATCAGGGAGAAGATTTCTCATCCCTGATTTATATATGGCAACAGTGTGGCTGCCACAAACCTCCATGAATCGTACTTTTCGATTGAACTTAAATCTCTGAATTCGATTGATGAGTTTCTGCGCGATGGTTGCATCACGGAATTCATCAACGTATTTCATTCCATCATTTCTTTTAGAAGCTGCAAGGTCTCTTCAGCTTCCTGAGCGTTAATTCTTTGGATAGCAAAGCCTGCATGAATAATCACAAAATCTCCGACACGTGTTTCGGATTCATCAATCAATAAATCCAAACAAACTTCTCTTTGCGTGCCGCCAATTTCAATGGTAGCCATCTGATCATGTATCCTGACAATTTGGCACGGGACCCCAATACACACGTTTTTTCTCCAATATAAAATGGTAAAATTTTTGTTGTTTAAATATAGCGCACCGCATTAAATATTGTCAACTAGGCAAATCTGTAAAAAAATAGAATCCAGCGATTTCGATATCTTTCCAGCCAGAAAACTCTTTATAACAGGGCTTTTCCCCTGCACTATTATCACCTGAATATTAATTATAACATTCTGTTTTTAAAAAAATATGCTGATATGAAAATATAAAATTTTTATGATTCCCTTGTTTTTAGTATTCAATTTATAGTAAAATATAATCAAGCCGTCGGTGTTGTAGTCTTTGTGGAATTCTTCCCCCAAAGAGGACACATAGAAGCAAAGTTTACAATACTGGCGGTTATTTTATATTTCTTTGGCACGATCTGAATTTTTTATTCCTTGTGGATAAATTTTTCCATAATTATCTCAATCATAAAAAAGACCCTCCGGAAAAAATGTGTGCCGATAACTAACTGAAACAACAGATATAAATGGTTGCTTGAATTAAGTGCATAAATGCTATTGACCCCTATTTTTCAGTCAATTCCACCTTCTCACCCTTTATTTATCCACAGGTTATTCACAGCTTTTGTGGAAAATCATATTAACCTTCGATAAAAATTAGACAATTAATTTATATTGAAAAAAATAATTCCCCCGCCCCTCTTTTTTGATTTGAATATCAATAACTTTTGCCATCTCATGATTAAAATGTAATCGTCTGGATTCTTCTCCGCCATTACTATTTTTCTCATCAACCATATCATAAATATATGGCTTACCCTCTCTGCCTCACCCTGTTTTAGGGTTTAAAAATTTTTAGCGTGTAATTTAAGCTAAATTCGACCATTGATTAATTTATGAGGTTCATTATATTCATCAGTCTTTCGGCTCCACCAGGCGAGATATTACTTAAATGTTGCGTAAAAATTAATTCATAAGCATCTTCAGGCTTTTAAATAAAGGGTATTAGAGTATTATATTGCCTGAAGAGCCGTTCGGAGTTCATCCATAAATTTTTCAGTCCCACCAAATTGTGTTAACATC
>DAOURK010000066.1 GCA_030625085.1 Pseudomonadota bacterium | reverse complement strand
GGAGGTACATAATAATGAGTAGGTTTAATAAGTTATCACATACCATTTATGAATGTAAATACCATATTGTATTTTGTCCAAAATATCGATTTAGAATATTTAAAGGTGAGATAGCAGAATATGCAAAGCAGCAGATATATGGTCTATGTGGGCAAAAGGAATTAGTGGAAGTAATGGAGTTGAATGTTCAAGAAGATCATATTCACATGGTAACGTCAATTCCACCCAAATATTTTAAGGGAGAAGTGTTTTTTTTCTTGACAAAACTTTTAATGGGTGACCCCTTCCTCGGTGTATGGAAAACTTCGACCTCCATTTACCTTGACCGAACTGATGTAAACCAGGCGTTTTACACCCATTATAGCTGCCTGTCTTGCCAGACAAGCTGTACCGGCTATATTTACCATTCTGAATACAGCAAGGGGGCCAGCAAAGCTTTCGTGCATAACATGCACTCGGGCAGCAAGTTGAACAATGACTTCAATGCCATCTGTAGCTTCGAACCAATCAGTTTCCGGGCCGATATTACCAACATGCACTGCACAACTTCAACCCTTGAAGGCAGCCCAATCGCCGGAGTTGCACTTCTGTGCCCTCCGCACATGGTGTCCCTCATCCAGCATCCTTTTACATAATGCCAAGCCAATAAAGCCATTTGCGCCGGTTATTAATACCTTCATTATGCCTTGCCAATCAATTGATTAATCTTGGTAAAATATTTTGAATATATTTTGAATATATTTGTTTCTATCCCATTTTCAATACAAGCGCGTATTATTTCTTTATTGAGAACCCAGTTGCTTTTCAGATTTTTTGTACTTACCCCTCCTGTTCTCATTTTAACAAATACTTTGGGGATATAACTATAACTAACCTTATTTCTAACCAGAAACCTGGCCATAAGCTCATAATCGGCTGCAATCATATAATCAGTTTTATATAATCCATACAGTTCATATATTTCTCTTTTGACAAAAAAAGTAGGGTGCGCCGGCATCCATCCATATGCCATCTTTTTGGGATGGAAACTGGCCGAGCCATAATATCGAACAATTTTATCTAAATCATCAGTTCGCACATACACCAAATCTCCAAAGACAGAACCTACATTTTTTGTCATGAATTCATTGGCAACAGTTGAAATAACATTGTTATTAATATAGAAGTCATCAGAATTGAGTATGCCTATTATAACCCCCGTTGCTAAACTAATTCCTTTATTCATTGCATCATAAATACCGTTATCCTTTTGGCTGACAAATTTTATATACTTTTCACTTTTTTTCTCAATAATTTCATTGACAACTTCAATAGTGCCATCCATTGATGCCCCATCAATTATAATATATTCGATATTATCATAATCTTGCGACAAAACAGAATCTATTGCGTCTTGTATGGTCTCTTTACTATTGTAGGTGACAGTTATAATAGAGATTTTCATATCCACAAACAAAACAACGCACAATCAGGGCGTACATTCAAAATCAGCCGGTATCGCGCCTAATTATCATCCATTTGCCAAGAACCAGCGCATCCATCTTCGTCCTCAGGAAACAATCCAACGCCTCTTGGGGCTGACAGACAGACAACTGGCTCATTTTCATTAAAAGATGTATTCAGCACAATAGGCACCCCGGCTATCTTTTCAAACTCCTTGATCAGTTTATAATATATGAGATTCTGTTTTTCGGTTATGGTTTGCAGGCGACCGGAGCCGTTTACATGAGTTACAGCAGGAATATCTTTTCGTTTCTCTTCTCTGATCTGATACACTTGAAGCATAAAGGGGACATCATAATCGGTTTCAAACCAGTTTTTCACAGCCTCCCGCAAAATAGAAGGGGCAAAAGGCCGAAAAGGCACCAAGGCCGGCAACCGGGACAAGCACTCCATCTTTGAATGGTAAAACAAAAAAACTTGAAGCAAATATGCACGCGATGATGTGCATTAAAACATCAAAATATACTATAGCTATTTAATATTAATTGAGAATAACACGCAGCAAACCAGCCTTTCTATGCCTCACTACGTGACAATTCACCAAAATCGTTTTGGCACCAATGAACGAAAAATGGTGGAAAACTGGTACTTATAATATATACTCTTAAAGCAGAATGTGATCAGTGGGCTGAGTCCGCCTTTCTTTCTGGCGACACCAAACATTAACTTTTTGCGAAGTGCATTGAGTTCTTCCATCGAATGTTCCTGAAGGTTGTAAGGGACTTCATTAGTTTCCAGCCAGTAATCTTCATTGATATATCCATTCTTAACAGCCTCTTCATATATAGTTGTCCCAGGCAATAGCCAAAGGATGGTTGCACCGATTGACGAGTGCGGTTTGATGCGATCAATTAATTCTATGGTTTCATCAATGGTTGATTTATTCTCACCCGGGCAACCAACCATCAAATATGCTCTAGGAAGAATGCCCACCTCGTGAACAAGACCAAAAGCCCTTTTAATGTCTTCTCGTGTTTGCTGCTTGTTGATATTCTTAAGGATTTTGTCACTTCCGCTCTCAACGCCGAAGTTGATGACCATACAACCACTGGCCACCATTACCTCAAGCAACTTACGATTCACCATTTTTACGTGACTACAGCAAGCCCATTTCAGATCCCAACCATTGTTGATAATTCCTTTGCAAATAGAAATGGCACGCTCCTTGTTGACTGGAAAATTGTCGTCATGAAAATAAAGTGAACGAATACCGTGTGCTTCAACCAAATACTCTATTTCATTAAGGACATCTTCACTTGAACGAAATCGCCATTTCCGGCCCCAAAACCGAACTGAAGCGCAATAACTGCAATTAAATATACACCCCCTAGAAGAAATAATGGCTGCTGTCGGACGGGGCAATGGCGGGAACCCTCCATAATGTGAAAAGCTGAAATTCCGAAACCCATTATAATACGGGTGAGGAATCGAATCGATGTTTTGTATTGGAACATGAGGTGGGGTGTAAAAAGCACCACCAGCTTCATTCCTTATAGCAATGCCCGCGATTCCTTTCAGGCTTTTACCTTTTTCCAAAGCATCAAGAAGCTCTGTAAATGTTTCTTCCCCCTCACCAATAATCACGGCAAATGCATGAGTCTTCTTGAAAATATGTTCAGGATACATTGTAGCATGCGGCCCACCAAGGACCAACAAGGCATTTGGCACCTCTTCTTGCAAAGCAGTGCACAATTTCCAAACCATCTGCCGGTCAATCGTCCAGCAAGTCACGCCGATCAAATCCGGCGAGGCATCCTTCACATCCTGCACAATTTGCGATATATTCTGGAGTCCCCCATCCTTCAACAGCACCTCATGTCCTCCTTTATGTGCCACTGCCCCCAGGTATGCGATACCAGGGGGAGGGAAGTCCGGCTTTTGACGCCGGCTGGTCGGATTACCAATCAACACTATTTTCAAATATCCACCTCCATAGTTCCCATTTGGTTATCCCCTAAAGTCTGGTTGGATTGAATAACGCTAACCTCGACTTTTTCAAAATCTTTTACTGGGCGTAAAGAAAAAAAAACGATTAACCTGCTTTTTTAGGGCTTCAGAACTTTTGACAATTTTTTTGATACATAAAACACATCTCATGGGAATTTTCTTTACCACAATTCATCTGGCTACAGCCTTAGCCAGCAGAGCCACAACCTTCGCAGCGCAAACATGCCACGAAAATTTTGCAGCCTGCTTTTTTGCCTTTTCAGACATTGTGTTTTGTTGATTATTATCCCAGGCAAAAACTGTTTTAATTGCATTTGCCAATATTTCCCCATTTTTTGGCGGATAAAAAATTGCCGCATCTCCGAAAAGCTCCGGAAGGCATGGATTATTCGCAGATATACAATTACACCCATACGACATCGCTTCGCCCCCGGTCATTCCAAAGGATTCCACACGGCTGCTCATTACAAATGCACGACAGTTTTGGTAACACCATGCCATTTCCTTCTCATTCAGTCTGCCGGTCCAGCAAATCCTATCAGACAAATTGTTTGCCTGAATCCAATTCTTTAATTTTTTTTGATAGGTGGTCATTGAGGGCTCCTCAGTTTCTCCTGCAATCACTAACCGAACTATATCTTTGTGCTGTGATCCGACGTGCTTCATAGCAAGCAATAAATCCTCAAGACCCCTTGCAGGACGAATTGAGCCAGCTGTGAAAAGAAATATATTTTTCCACGATTCTAAAATGATGTGAGGTTTTTGTCCGATTTCATTTCCTGGATCATTTACGCCATAGTAAACTAAACTGATTTTATCATCAGGCATATTCCATTTTTTTTTTAAGGATTCTTTTACAAATCCTGAAACGGCAATCGTCGTGTGGGCTTTACCTACAGCTTTCTTGGCTATTACAAGTTGAGTCAATATTCTAATTTTTTGCTTAATCGATATGTTATCACTGTTATTGAAAGAGAAGATCAATGGTTCCATATTTTGAACCATATTAACAATCGGAATTTTTCTATAGTGCAGATACCGTCCCATGGGGATAAATATTACATCAGGCGCAAATTTCTCTAAATGCAGACGACAGTGTGAATCGGGGCTATGATGTAACAATCGGAATGGCTGGCAATTCACAAATTTAACATTAGGAAGTTGATCAACCCAATTTTGAATATTTAATGATGCTGGGGTGACACAAAGTATGGCACCCACAACAGGATTGGAAGCTATGCGAGGAATAATGTTTTGCAAATACTTCCGATAGCCCCCACTCATCCCTCCGCCAGTTATGTTTATAATAGCTATTCTCATATTTTAAAAATAAAAATTTTAGCCCTTATGTTTAAACTTATCTATCAACACGATCTTGTTTCCTTGCCAAAACAAATAATGTTTCACCGCCAAATATACGAGCACCCAGATCTTTATTCAAGGTGTATGCAAGTCTCCTTGGAACTGAAGCTAATATTGTTTTTAAGGTGCGCTGTGGGGAATTGAAAGTGGCACCAGTATAAGACCATTTGATGATATTATAGCCACATTCATTTAACAAAGATAAAGCCAAATTTTTAGTGAAGTAGTGAATATGTCCCACTATTTTCCGTTGCCTCAGTATAGGCTTTTCGCGGACTACATTAATTGCGCTCATATCCAGAGGGAAATGGAATAAATAATATGTTGAAAAACATTGAAGGTTAATAAGAAAAGAGAAGGGATCACTCAAGTGTTCAATAACATCAAGAACCAAGAGGATATCATATTGCCTGGAATTTAACGTCAAAAAGTCGCCGACATGAAAGGAGATATTCAAGGCCTTATGTTGAGGCCAGAATCGCGCAGCATCAGGTGCGATGTCGAATCCGAAGAAACTAGCATAAGGATATGACCCCCGGAGCGCTGCAAGAACACCACCTGCACCGCATCCAACATCACAAATTGAACCAGGTGTAAACTCAATGGAATTGAGGATACTAACCACAAATTCTGATTTCCAAACACTGTCCTCAATGTCCCACGTTGGGTTGCTCTTGAGGTAATCATTCGTTAGATATTTATCGGAGGGTTGTTTCATTTTAAATTTCGATTCGTTAATTTAATAATCGCTATTTCTCACTTTAAATATTTCCGACAAGCATTTATTACTTGTTCCACACTTATACTATTTATACATTCCATTGTTTCGCTAGGAAAGCATGGCGTTGTCCCTATGGTTGCAAGATAGGCAGTAGCTCTTTTTGATATTGAATTGGGTTTGAAGCCAAATCAACTCACAGGTGATGAGGTAAAGAAGATGCCCTATGCTTTGACAGTGTTTGTTCCTTTCAATATAGCAGTAGCATTGCTGAAGACTTTGACTGGAATAAAAGTAAGTTCCGAAGCCATCTGGGAGCGGTTTCAATGCGCAGGGCGAGAGGCAATGTTAAAGCTTGGGGCAGAGCTGGCTTCCAAGGTGAATTTCTACTCTCCCCGCTTCGTTATGCTGTTCCCAAAACTGAGCTGTGGTGATATTGCCATAGCCTGTCATCTTCACAGAAGATATGGCTTTTTGAAGATGCACCAAGACATCTCCGGAACCACAGCCGACCTCGCACACTGTAGAAGAGCCAAACATTATTAATCAGTTAGTTTCTACGAAAACAGGTCACACTCGATCACAATCCAGGGTACCATCCCGGCTTTTTAGATTTCCGCGAAAGATAAGTGGCACCAATCCCAAGCCCAACAAAAATGGGCCAGATTGCTGAGAGTGGTGAAACTTGCACAATGTAGATGGCAGAAGCAACCAGAAACATGGATTCATAGACATTCCAAGAATACCTGCGGGAATTTTCAAACCGGGACAAAAACCGCAGAGATCGCCAACTAATCAAAACTATCGCGATCCATAGCCCCAGCCCCAAGATGCCCGCATTGGCTAACTCTAACAAAATGCCCATGGTGGGAGGACAGTTAATGCCTGTATCTACAAGCCATGTAAAAACGGTGCCCATCGGCATATATGCGGTAGCGGGCAACGACACCAGCCCTGGACCTGTACCCACGGTTAGGTACAATGGATTATCTACTAAAAAAAGAAATGCAGGGCCATCGAAAATTTCCATGGAGAACGCTATGGTTTCAAAGACATTTTCCGGTCGGTAACTAAACCGGTTACCGGAAAGACGTGCTTGTATTAAAGAGAATATGCTGGCGAGATTCTCTGAATTTCTAATGGCTAAATACCCTAGAAAGCCCACTATCGAAAGCGTGATCAATCCCCGGCGTGTTTTGCGGTCACTTATGTAAAGTACCACCGTCCCAAATACCGCAGCGACATAGGCAGCCGTAGAACCAGAAATTGCCAATCCGATTCCCTGTAGAATAATCAACGCCCAATGCCTATTAGTAGGATTCCGAGAATGGATGATAATTGCCATGAACAACCCATAAGCCATAACCAATCCCAAGGCACGTGGTTCGTAGTTCAATCCTCGTACGCGGAATGGTAGGCGATTGTATCCTTCTAATCCAGTAATGAGTCCATATAAGTCAACCTGAGTAATCAGTTCGATAATTCCAGCTACAGCCGTTAGCGACGTTCCAAGTAGAAAATATTTAACTATGACATCAAAGTTTTTATTGATGCTCACCTGCCGCGCTACAAAAAATGCAATACTAACATCGGCCAATGTCCGAATCAGATAAATAATGGTTCGGCCTGAAGCAATTTGGTTAAAACCGCGATTAAACCCATTATTCGGCCAAGGCAAAATGAAGCCAAAAATTATACCCAGCAAAACTAAGTAGAGGAATTGGCTGATTTGACACCTCCCTGGACCAGTGCGTAAGAAACTTGGCAGCACATAGATCATGGAAGGGATCAACATCAGCCCTGCAAGACGGGCTGCAGGCATATTAATAAAGAACCGACAATCGAAGATCTGAATACTGACAGCTAATGTGATCCAAGCCAACAATACTTTTTCACGCCTGCTAATGATCAGGTAAATAGGCACCAGCAAGGCAATCATCAATACAAGTAACTGTTGCGAAATCATCAATATGCTACGTCTCTGATAAAGTTGTATGCCTCTTCAGTTTCAGAGGGTCGCAAGAGAATTTGGGTAGTGCTCCAGAACAATTAAGATAATTATTATGTGAGGCGTTTTAATACCCCAAAGTCCACAGAAACCAACCGATCAGCCCACAACATGGAACTTAATGTGGGGAAAAGAGAGCCACATTTTACTTCTCAATAGTTGCTTTTTCCATGCATCCGCATTTGTAATCTATTAAGGAATTCTTCAATGCTTTAATTAATCCCAACGTTGCATCAAAGTAAACCGGGCCAATTGAATAAAGAACAAAGGCTCTCAAGCTCATAAAAAAGGCCCAAAGCGACCTAAATATCAAAGTCCTTGGGCAGAACATCCTGAACAGATTAACAAATTAAAGATAAAGATATTCATGCAAATCATGCTGAGGCTTTCTTTAGTCCCTGCGAAGGAAGTGCTCAGCCTATAGAAGGAAAACAAATACATATGCAAAATCCACTACAGGGCTATAAAGGATTTTAAATGTTTATTGGGTAATCCATAATTTTATCCGCCTTCATTTTACTACTAAACAGGTTTCTGCAGTAGCCTTAGGAATAATTGGTAAAGGGTTCTCGATAAATGAGTTGTTCCAAATTTAAATATCCAATTCATTATTTTATAATTATAAAATTTTTGCATCAAACTGAACCAGTGCCAAAGGGAAATGGAATAGATAATATGTTGAGAAAAATTGAAGATTAGTAAGCAAGGGGAAGGGATCACTCAAGTGCTCAATAATATCAAAGACCAAAAGAGTATCTCATATTGCCGGGAATTTAACGTCACAAAATCACCGATTTGAAACAAGATATTCAATGCCTTATGTTGAGGCCAAAATCGCGCAGCATCAGGTGCAATGTCAAATCCGAATAAATCAGTATGAGGATATGTTCCGCGAAAGTGCTGCAAGAACCCCACCTGCCCGCATCCAACATCACAAATTGAACCAGGTGTAAACTTAATAGAATTGAGGATACTTACCACAAATTCTGCTTTCCAAACACTGGCCTCACTTTGCCACAACGGATTATTGTTGAGATAATCATTCCTTAGATATTTATCTGAGGGTGGTGGCACTTACTCATTCCTTCTTTCACCTGCCAATCAGTCAGGCGCACATTCGCTGAGCAATACTATTGAATTTCAGGGGCTTATTTCCTAATCCAACGCTTTATATGTCATGGTTTTTGGAAAAGCAAAAGACTTATTTAGTTGTTGCCATCTTAGAATTCTAATGATGTAGTTTGGCAAGTTTCTGATATACATTGCAATTTGCATATATTTTCTATGCATTAGCGAAGTTGTTAGGGGCAATCGAGAATAACTCTGTTGTGATTCCCTTTTCATGATTGGTAAATATTCCCGAGAAAGCTGGTGAGTATGTAATCTAAATGCCGCCACGGTACTTGCCTTATACTTGATAAATTTAGCGTTCGTTTTATAAGCACGGGAAAAAAAATCATAATCTGCAGCATATTTGTACCGCTCATCAAATCCGCCAAGGCGCTGGAAAAGTTTACGACTAAAAATTGTTCCGGGTTGTGGTATCGGACAAAGTTTACTGTCAAAAATGGCAGATAGTTGTGAGATTTGCGCACTATTCCAACTGTGCACGAACCGTCCTTCTCGATCTATATAATCAATGTTTCCATATGCAATGTCAGGCATTTTAGATTTTGCCATTTTGAGAAGATTTGCAAATGCATGTGGAAAAATAATGTCATCACTATTTATATAGGTGCACCAAGTACTCTCGCACATGCGAAGGCCAAAATTGATAGCTGCATACATATTTCCCTTTGGATAATTTACACACTTAAGCCGGTATTTATCGATAATAGATAGTGTCCCATCTGTAGAATTGCTATCAACAATGAATATATTTTGACTAATTCCTTCTTTTCCTAAGCTCAAAATGTTTAGGATTGTCCATTCTATGGTATCAACACTATTCAGCGTTGGTATAATTATATCTATATCATATTGCGATGTTGGGCTGCCGACGAAAGCCGGCACATTTATTAAATTCATGATGTTACCTCAATAAGTTTATTTAAGTTTCTTGGCGGAGGCAAATTACCCATTTTATTTATTATCCAATCAAAAGGATCTACAAATTTTTTTTTAAACAACCGTTCAGCAGCAGTGTAAGCGATTTATAAACCCCACCCTCCCTGCGTGCCCCAATCCAATTTTGCCGATATTTTTGTCAGGGCAAGCAAAATAAGGAAAAAAGACGATTTTAGTGGCCACCTATCCCCTCATCTTCTATTGCCAAACATTATCAACCAATATTTATCCATCATGGTTTTAATGGAATAGCGCTATAATTCCAATTTCTCAACTCTTTATCAAAAATTATTCGCATTGTTTTTATAAAATTATCAGCAACTTTTCTCTTTGTTTGATATGCCTTATTAATAATATTCGCTTTTACAGTTAAGCCTTTTTTAATAGTTGTCGTTTCTATCAATTCTTTAACAAGTTCGTAGCCTTTGAGAATTACCCCTTTTAATGCTCTGATCACATGGCAAAACACTCTATGTTCAATTGGATTCCATTTTGACGTGTAAGAAGGATAATGTGCAACCCTGATTTCCACAGCAATCTCATCCACAAGCTTCTGCAAATCTTCTTTAAAAATATAATGCCGATATGAATTACTTCCTCCGGCATCACAAAGTATTAGAATGGATGTGGCCTTGGGATAGTCATATCTGCCCTGGTTATACCACAATTGCCTTATTGAATCACAGGCGAACTCCGGTATCTTTACTTGTTCCAATATTTATATACGCCTTATTTTTTGTGATATCATATATTCCGTGGTGAATAATAATTCCATCAGCACGGTGTGGAAAATCATGATCAAAGACTTTTTGAACTTCTAATGTATATAGCTTTCCATCCCGGTACAAGTTCCCCATTAATTCTTTCTTTTTGGTGTCAATACTGATTATTGGATTGCCCGTCGCTTGATACTCAATCCTTAATCCTACAATAATTTCGAACTGCTCGTTGCGATATTTACAAGTCCCGGTACCAATTTTTGGGCTGCACGACTTACATAGCCATGCTCTTTAAAGGAAAAAAAGCCGGTTCCGTCCAAGTTCAGAAGATAACATCCCTCATAAAAAACCATCGGCTCTAGTGCCTTGCCAAGTTGTAGATGTCGGAAAATATCTTTAAACAAGGGCGCAATATATTTTTCCGGATCAATCTCATCATCGATTTCACGCATCCTGGTGTCACTGGAATGACGTGGATACCATAAATATTTCTTAAATTTTGACTCTCGGCCGGCTTTTCCCTCCTTTGATCAAACTGCAGCAATGAAGGATCCTTGAGAGAAAACACAGCAAAGGCCGACATTAAAGCATTCGGGATACTGATATCGGTTTTGCTCGTCCGGAATTCAGGTATTTTTTCAAATTTCTGCCGTATACTTAAAAATAAAGCATCGGCATTGAGTTGTTTACGCAATCTGATTTTTTGTTTAAATTTGACTCGTTTTTTAAGGTGTGGCATTTTTATGATCTCATGTAAATTATTTATTTTACTAAAAATCTTGGCCACGCCTTGGTTGGTAATGTCAAGTAAAAAGTGCGCCTCTGTGTAATTTTTTTATATTTTAAGTCAAATTACCACCGCCGGAGGCGGTGGCTTGTAATTATTAGTCCTGGAAGGTACCATGATTTATCACTTTTTGGTTGTAACAAACTTACTTGAATGTTCTCACCCTTTTTCTCTTTCTCCCCCCTCTTTTGAGCATATTCTTGTGCCCGCACCTCGTTTGGGCCTACTGTATGTAAAACACAATATATGGCACTTACACTTCCTTCTCTCAACCTCTCATATTGCTGTCAGACTTTCGACACTCTATTATGTAAATACTAACGATAACTTATTGATAATTTTTAATATGATCTTTGTGAACATTCAATCCAATTTCAGGAGGTTTATTATAATCCCTATTAACTAATAAACCGGTGGCACCTTTTTGAGGGTACCACTACCTGAGGTAGTGGTTTAAACCGATTAATCAATAGCTTATCCTCCTTTTTGATAGCTATGCCACTATAACTCGTAACACGTTGGTCGCGTAAATTTTGTGGAAATGTTTACGAAAACTTTTTCGATCATTTCTTATATTTGGGGTGTTTCTAGCTGTTAGGGAATTGCTGAGGATTGTATGCTCCAAGGTTACTTCACCATTTAATACCACAGTAATCACTGTGATAAGTGGATTCTGTTGGGAGATAACACTACCATCAACAGATTTTTCTCCTTCATTTGGATAGCCTCCCGCTTTGAAATACCCTTGCATCCGCAAACCACCCTAACCCTTTCTCTGAGGATGTGGTGGGCGTAAAAACACGCTTTCAAATTTCACATCTTGCGAATTATGCAACGACGGCATCTCGCGCGACACTCTCAGTGTTGTACTGTAGGCGGGATTGAGATTTTCGATAATCATTTTGAATTGCACAATGACTCACATTTCAACTTCTACTAATAATATGAACAAAACTTTCTTGATGGCGAAGCTATAAGGGGAGACCAGTTGTTGAAATGGTTTTTAATAATCATCGGCATCAAAAGATAACATACCATTAAGTCGCTTTACAGAAACTCCACATGAACATGGATTATCCGTATCTTTTAGAGGTTCTTTGCAGAAAATACACATCAGTTTGTCCTTTGTGATTCTATCAAAATCAATAGTGGAATCATATTTAGATCTCTTAAACGCAAACTTAATCCTTCTTATGTAATCCCTTATATTATTAGGCATAATATTTTTAAATAATAAATAAGATATAGCGATAATTTTATCTGAATAGGTAATATCATTAGTGTTTGTCGGGAAATCAGTTTTTTGATGATTTACTTTAGACAAATGTTCAAGTGCCGTAGTTTTAGATACTTCGAATTCCAACTTGTCTACTGACCCGTAATAATAATTGTTAAGTTTCTCGAAGTTATTGATGGTGTATTCTGTAAAAAAAATATCATGCTCATTATGAAAATGACTACCACACAATTGTAGTAGATCGTTTTTATAAAAAATCCATTTACCGTCATTAACTTGGATAACCCACCGATGGAATGACCATCCAAATATTGTCTCGCGAATAATAGAAGGAGATTCGATATAAATATCCTTTGCCACTCTTTTTGCTTCTTTTAAAAAAAATAATGGGTCAGCTAGATGTTCAATAACTTGACTAATAAAAAGTAAATCAACAGACTTTTTGACAAATGGCAATGAACTTGCGTCAGCCTTTATTAAAGGCGCTATTAACTTTATATTGTCGCACCGTTCAGCATTATCATATGGGAATTTATCAATAATTACATTTGACCCGTAATATGGAATAGGGCCGGCACCTATTTCAACAACAAGGTCATAATCGTTACGAATCTTGTTTAAGACTTCCACTCTCTTCATTAAATTATATCCCTTCAAGATATATAACAAATTCAGTTTTTTTGTATATCGTGCTTATATAGTTATTCAAAAAAGTTCTGTTCGGATGAAAGCCGTCGCCACGTGGGCACAGTTGCCATCCGGTGAAAAAAACTTTTCTGAACAGGTGTAGTTTCTTGCATGCCCCAAGAAATTCAATGTCAAAGGAGGATACTGCTTAAATTTTGCTTACCCCATGAATCTTTCGGATAGAAAACAACTCTCTGATCGTGTAGTAATAAAGGAAAGAAAATAATGATCTCGTATGTAGTAGAATTGAGTAAACAGCCGTCTTTCTTGAATAAGCAATATATTTGAAAGATTTAAAATAATAATAAAATGGATTGCAAAATCTTTTGTTTAGTGGTTTAGTAACATACTTTTCAGTATTAATACAATAACAGTAAAGTTGTACATTATTAAAAGTCTTAAAGCCATAATCATGAATTAGTTTAAGGCAGAAATAACAATCGCCCCAATCAAAGGGATCTTGCACAATAAAAGATAAAATATTTGTTCTCGTATGTAATCCATAAAACATGATCGACTGTAAATTTTTTAAATATTTAATAGTATCGTCTGGCGAGTTTTTTTCACCACTCAATTCAGGAAGAGTGCAATTGACAACAAAGCTTGATTTTCTATTTTGTATTTTGTATGCGGTCATTATTGACCCGCTATTGCCAATGTTATCAACACAAAATCTCACAAAAGAACTTTCCCACACATCATCGGCTGCGGCCCACATGAAATACTTCCCAACCGCCTTATCCAGCACAAACTGAAAGTTGGCTATCGCCCCTCGATTCTCATTCTGCCGCACATACTTGATTCGTGAATCGCGAGCGGCGTATTCACAACAGATGGCTTCGGTTGCATCCGAAGAGGCGTTATCGGAGATTATGAGTTCAAAGTCAGTAAAGGTTTGGGCAAGAAGGGAGGCTAGCGCCACACGAATAAAATTTTCGCCGTTATACACAGGCATTCCGATGCTAACCTTTGGTATACGATTACTTCCCTTCAATTGATTCTCCTCCATAGCACATTTTAAGCTGAATCAATCTTTGAACAAGCCAAGAACGGGTGTAAGAAGTGAATATGGCTGTTACAAACAAAGTAGTAACTGAAACGCCGGCTAAATAAATAAACATCATATACCTCAATAATCCATCCGGCGCAAATATCCGCCAGAGCAAGGCTATGCATAGCGCCGCCAACAGGGGTTTTCCCACATCATTAAGGTACCACCTCCATTGTTCGCCTTTAAGTAAACGTGAATGCATAATCTGAATGCAAATTAGTACGTAGCCAGTATTGAGGATAACCCAGCCACATGCTGCTCCAACTGCGCCATAATGGGTGGACAAAAAGTAAATCATAGGAACAAGCACAATAGATGCAATTATATTTGTATAGAAGGCGAGCTGTGTCCATGCATAGGCTAATTGTAGGCCATAGGGAAGATTCATTAATCCGTTAAGGGCAGTTCCTATGATCAGTATGCTGAGTACGCGATGCGTGTTTGCGACTGTCACAGGGTCACCTGTCCAAAGAAGCAAAAGTTCTGAAGAAAAGAGTAAAACCACTATTGCAGCAGGCAGAATTATTACCGACATAAATTGACAGCTTTTGTGGTACAATTCCCTCAAGCCTTTTTGATCATGCAGGCTTACTAATTGAGAAAATCGAGGGAATAATGCAGCGAAAATAGCCCCGATAAAGTAATATAGGCTATTTGCCGCAACAGTGGCCAGAGTATAGTATCCAAACATTTCCAAAGGCAATATCTTGCTTAAAACAATTTTATCAGTTTGAGTAAGAATAATGGCGGTAACAGAAATGCCAGTCATCCCTGCTGCAAAACGCCAGATACGAAGCAACGATGCTTTCTGAAAATGAGAGCGATGACCGCTTTTCGGCAAATTGTGCCATAAAAACCCGGCAGTTGTAAAAGAGTGAAGCATATTTGCGAAAACCTGCCAGGTGAAAAATGCCTGAATTGTAGGGGAAATCTTCCAGAGGATAAGTACTGCGCCAAGCCCTCGCAAAGTAGCAGCGCCAACATCTATGCCATTTAATAGCACCTGCTTCTGAAGCCCCTTCAATCCGCCTGAATAAAAGCTGAGAGGCCATCGGAAAGCCATTACCCCGCCCATTATCATTATTGCCTGTTGTACTGCTTGGGGGGACAAAGCCTCTCCCTTTATCCAGTGATGGGCAATAGGCCCTGCTAGGCTAACCACCGCCAACCCGAGAAAAATGGCAACACCCCAATATATAACTTCCAGTGTCCGGACCATGCAACGCATCTCTTGGGCTTTGTTTGGCATTACAGCCAGCCTTGATAGTTCTCTATTCAAGGTTGTGCTCATACCCATATCAAACAGAGAGGAAAAAGCTTGCAAAGAAGAAAAAATACCCACCAGCCCATAAGCCTCAATGCCCATGAACTTTATGTACAAAGGTATAAAAATTAGCGATAACAAAACAGTGCAAGCATTGCCGCCGAAATTTGCTACGATATTTTGTTTTACTACGGACATAATTAGGCCAGGAGATAAGTGTTGTATAGATTAGGAGTTGATATAAGACAGAGGGGCAAAAATGTTTTTGATTTTCTACTCAATTTTTTAAAATAACAACCTGAAACAACCTGAAATTCAAGGAGTGCTTTTTTAATCCTTTCGCTTTAAATACCCATCCGGTGCAACAGTGATAAGCAGTTTATTTTTTATATCTTTATGAATTTCAAACTCATCATGGGTTTTTAGAAATTCATAAACCGCGGACTTGGGATTATTTCCTTTTCCCCATGCCCGGTCTGGGAAAAAATTTTCGGGCATATCTTCGATAATGGTATCAAAAACCACAAGGTAGCTTCCTTTTGTTACCAGCGTGGAATATAACTCAAGCTCCTTGAGTACATGCTCGTGGGTGTGCATGGAATCAAGTACGACCAGAATCTGTTTTTTATTCCTTGCAAAATCGCAGACCTGTCGAGCTATTTTTTCATCAACTGAGGAACCCTCAATCATTGTAATTCGTTTAAACATGGGATGTTTTTCAATCTCTGCCCGGTTATGCTCACGGATATCAATATCAATGCCAAGTGCCTGTCCATTATTGCCCAGAAGTTCCAGCATGGATGCGTAAAAAATAAGACTCCCACCGTGTGCGATACCGGTTTCGATAATCAGATCGGGCTGTACATGCCAGATGACCTCCTGCATGGCTAATATGTCTTGGGGGAATTGAATAATGGGGAGACCCATCCATAAAAAATTGTATGAATATTTTGACTTAATAGATTCTTCTGTCCATAAACGAGTTGCTTCTTGAAATTTCTTGTTAATCCCCTGTTTTTTTATAAGCTCATTTTTTTCCTGCATAAACCTTTGAATTTCATTAATCATTTTTCTACAAACTCTCTATTTTAAGATCCTTATGGTTATGGCCAATAGATCTAATTTCATTTAAATAATTTTCATTCATAACTAAAATAGTATCTATATCAAAATAAGGCAATTCATTAGGACAAATAATTTTATGCCCTGTTTTAGCAATAAATTTCTCTTGCTTTTTAGGATTCTTATCAATTACACATTTTACAAATTTTCTTTTAGGATCAATAATATTTAAAAAGGTTGAGCCTTTGGCTCCAGCTCCCCAAATGGCAATATTGCCGTTTTCCCTCACATATTTTTTATAAAAATTCAATTTCTCGCCCAATATCTTTAAGCTATTCTTAACAGCCCTTTTCGCTTGTTGCTGTGGATGGTACCCCCCCCAAGCCTTTTGTAAGTTCTTTAGATCGGATAGGTTGGCCATTATAAACTGATATTGGCCATTAAATAATAACCCTTGCTCAGATCTTGAAAAAATACTCCCAAGAGTTTGCATTGTGAAATAATTACAATGTTCATGATATAAATCCCAAAACGCTTGTTTTCTTAATATCCATTCAAGGGAAGGAACCTCAATATATATGGCTCCTTTATAATTATTCGCTTTTATTATAGCATTTAGAAAATCATAAGGATTTGGAATATGTTCCAATGTGTGTCTGAGTATTATTAACTCTGCTCCAAGATTAGAATATTTTCTTGAGAAAAAATCCTTAATGATATTTGGATTATGTCCTTCATAGGCTGGATCAAACCCAATTATATCAAATCCGGCACTCATCAATTTTTCTAAAAAATACCCTTTACCACACCCTATTTCTACAACCTTTTTACACCTAAAGCCTTTATTTTCCAACAGATTTACAATTTCTTCCAAATAATTTTGAAAATAAGACGAATATGCCTGCTCGTTTTGATATTCTTCGTTATAATCCATGATTTGAATATCAAAATCGGAATTAAACACAAAACTACACGTAGAACATATAGTTAAGGTAACTTTCCCAGTTAATGTTTGTATAGCTTCGGTCTGAGATCCAAAAACTTTATTTTGAAAAATTGGCAACTGTGTACATTGATATACAGAAAAATCATCAAGACTATTGTGATTACATTTACATAAAGGGCATTTCATTTTATATGCCTATTATCTTTTTCAACTTGCTATTATCCCCCCAAAACGCCATAGGCTCATAATCGGGATATGGATAATAACCTAAATTTAGTTCAGTGTTCTTATTTTTCTTCTCAAGATAATTTTCTACCAGTTTCCTTACTGAAATAGGCCTGCCTGCGCAACAATTAATAACCCCACTGATTTTATCCTGCAATGCAATCTTTATAATATACTCGGCAATTTTTCCCACCGGCAAATAATCTCTCAACTGCTCCCCGCCAGACATATTAAAAACTTTATCTTTTTTTTTAAGTGCTGCATCCAATTGAGGTAAAATTGCCTTTGGATTTTGGCCTTCGCCATACATGTAGAAAAGCCGGATCCATTTTAAATCAAAACAAATTTTTTGTTGAAGTTGCACTAAAAATTTTCGAAGAGAATCCTTTGCCAAAGCATAAATATTATTAGGTTTTGTATCCAAGTCTTCCTTTAATGGTCCACTCTGCATCCCATACTCAAAGCACGTTCCAGTAACTACAACTTTTTTTAATCCATTTTTAATCATATTTTTCAAAAACAAATAATTTTTAGGCAAATTTATTTCAATGTGGAATAGTTCGTTATAATTCGGCAATCCTTCCCAAGCAAGATGTATTAGCATATCGGGCTCTTTAAAAAAGCAAAACCAATCTTGCCTTTCTTCATTCAAATCAGCTTGAATATAATGAATCCTGTTCAGCCAATTAAAGGCTACTTCCTTTTCTGATAGTATAGAATTAGCAATTATTGTATGTTTTTGCTTCAATAGTTCTTCAATCACATACTTGCCGATAAAACCGGTTGCGCCTGTTACTAATACTTTCATAATAATCTCTGCACTAATTGCAGATTAAATAATTTCAAGTTTTGATATAGGCAAAACAAATCTAGCATTCCATTCCTTTGTATAATTAAGTTGCCTGGTTATCTCTTCTCTTAAATTCCAAGGTAAGATTAAAATGTAGTCAGGTTTTTCCTGCTTTATCATTTCTTCAGAAACAACTGGGATATGACACCCAGGCAAATACTTTCCTTGTTTATGATGTGATGCATCCGCCACAAAATTAATCAGATCTTTTTTAATTCCACAGTAATTAAGCAAAGTGTTTCCCTTGGCTGCAGCGCCATAAGCAGCTACC
Organism: Pseudomonadota bacterium; assembly: GCA_030625085.1. Lineage (GTDB taxonomy): Bacteria > SZUA-182 > SZUA-182 > DTGQ01 > DTGQ01 > DAOURK01. Next base: position 4,701 of record DAOURK010000066.1, on the reverse strand, counting down.
TTTTTATTTTGCATCTTTTGCTTAAGTAAAAAACTGATCAGTTCAAGCTTAACTTTATCCACTTTATCCTGAAAGCCTTTATAATAATCAAGCGATCGCATACCTTTCACCTCTTCTTCTTTGAGCAATTTAGCCACATTAGGTGAAATAGTCTTTGATTTGTCCTCTTTGTGTTTACCATAAATGCGCAATGAGCCGCCATGTGTAGGAATTTGCTCCACATCAAACAATTCAAGGCCGTGCTTATTAAAAATTAGGCAAGATGTATAAAATGAGTAATATGAAAAATGCTCATGATAAATTGTGTCAAATTGATTTTTTTCGATCAACTGCATAATATGGGGAAATTCAAGAGTAATAACACCCTTATCATTAAGCGCAATTTTCATCCCTTCAACAAAATCATTCACATCCGGCACATGGGCAAAAACATTATTCCCAATAATGAGGTCCGCTTTTTTATCCTGCGCAACCAATTCCTTAGCCAGCCTTACTCCAAAAAAATCAATAATTGTTTCAACCCCTTTTTCTTGCGCAGCTTGTGCTACATTAGCTGCGGGCTCAATACCAAAAGCCGGGATTTGTTTTCCCTTAAAATATTGCAACAAATAACCATCATTAGAGGCAATCTCCATTACATGGGATTGTTGGTTATACCCAAATCGGTTTATTATCTTATTAACATAATTTTGTGCATGATTCAGCCATGAGCCTGAAAAGGAAGAAAAATAGGCATAGTTATTATTAAAAATTTCTTTAGATTTTTTATATTCATCAATTTGAACTAAAAAGCATTTTTCGCATATAAACAACTTTAATGGATAAAAAACCTCGGCTTCATTGAGCTGATCTTTATTTAAGCAGGAGTTTGATGGAGGTGAATTCTCCAAATCAACGAACTCATGCTTTAGCAAATTATTGCAAAATCTACAATTCATAATTTAATGCCTTCAAATTCTTTTGAAAGTAAGGGATAACTCATGTCTTTTTCAGTTATTTCAGCAACCGCCGACGGCCATTTAATATCAACACCAGGATCATCATAAAGAACTCCGCCTTCAAAATCCTGGCTGTAAAATTCTGTATGAAAATAAAGAAGCTCGCAACTTGGCGCTAATGTTTGGAAGCCATGAGCAAATCCTTCAGGAATATACATCATCCGCCTATTTTCAGAAGACAAAACCTCCCCATGCCATTTTAAAAATGTATTCGAGTCTTTTCTAAGATCAATAATTACATCAAAGATAGAACCGGATAAACACCTGACCATTTTGATTTCAGCCTTGGGCGGTTTCTGGTAATGCATGCCCCTAAGCGCTCCTTTACCTTTTGTAAGAGAGTAATTAATTTGTACGATTTTTTTTAACTGGTTAATTTCCTTAAACTCATTTTCGCAGTAAAGTCGGGTAAACATTCCCCTGGCATCTTCATATGGTTTTGCTTCAATGATATAAGCGCCTTTTAAGTTTAGGTTTTTAAACTTCATTTATTTTGCCATATAACTTTTAATATGATTAATTCTTTGTTGATATATTTCCTCAAACTCCATTCCATTTAATTTATACTCTTTGATTGTATATTTTAGTGTTTCAGCCAGGTTTAGCTTTGGTTGCCATTTTAATTTATTTACCGCTTTAGAAATATTAAGTTGTAATAATTTTGATTCTCCGAACTCTTCTTCTTGATCTTGACAGGAAATTTCTCCACCTCCCCATTGATTAACAATTTCCGCAGCAAGTTCTTTTACAGTTAACATATTTTCTGTTGAAGGGCCAAAATTCCAAGCGCCGACAAAATTTGTTCCATTATCATAATCATATAATAAAGAACCAAGTTTTAAATAACCACTCAGTGGCTCAAGTACATGTTGCCAAGGTCTAACTGAATTTGGGTTCCTTATAAGAATAGGCTGCTTTGTTTCTAATGCTCTAATACAATCAGGAACAATCCTATTTTCCGCCCAATCCCCTCCTCCTGTAACATTTCCGGCTCGTGCCGATGCAATTTTTGCTGTATTATTTTTATTAAAAAATGATTGAATGTAAGAATTAACTATCAACTCACAACCCGCCTTTGATGAACTATAGGGATCATTTCCCCCCAGCCTGTCATTTTCACGATACCCATAGATCCATTCCTTGTTTTTATAACATTTATCAGATGTAATTATAACGCCTACTTTAACTGATTTTGTAAGCCTAATAGCCTCTAATACATTAACAGTTCCCATCAGATTTGTGCTGTATGTGTCCATCGGATTAAGATGTCCTTCCAATACAAGAGATTGAGCCGCTAAATGGAACACCATTTCAGGTTGATATTTATCATATATTTTTAAAAGTTGGTCAAATTCTCGAATATCTTGGTCAATATGAATAATCTTTTCATGTAAACCGCAAACAACATAATTATCGCGCGGTGTTTTTGGCGGCAGGGATATGCCAATGACTTTGACGCCAAGATTTTTTAACCAAATAGCCAACCAGGAACCTTTGAAACCTGTATCGCCGGTTACAATAACTACTTTGTCTTTGTATGTATCATCAAACAATATAATTTACCAAACCTTCCAGAAGGCTTTTTTTTCATTCCACAATTTATTCAGGTGTTGCATGTCCCGTTCATGATCCATACATTCCCAATTCCCATCGTGCTTGTAAATCATCACTTCCCCCCTTGATGCCAACTCTTCCATAAGGCCATATTCTAAGTCGCAATCTTCATCTGGTGTTAAAAAATCTAACAAATTTCGATTAAAAACCATAAAACCACCATTGATATAGGTTTTTGATGATTTTGGTTTTTCGCTGAAGCTGCGAACATGTCCATCATTTTCTTCTAATTCGCCAAACCTGGAAGCAGGGCGGACCCCATTGATAGTAATGATTTTCCCATGGGATTTATGGAAATTAATCAAAGATTTAATATTAACATCACATAGTCCGTCTCCGTAAGTTAACATATTCACTTCATCATCCAGATGTTTTTCAATACGTTTGATTCGTCCGCCTTTCAACGTATTTATGCCTGTATCAACGAGTGTTACTTTCCATTCAGTTTCATCATGTCTTTTGTGATAAGTTATTTCTTTGTTACCTAAATGAATAGTGTAATCATTATTCACAGCTTCAAAATTGTAAAAGTATTCCCTTATCGCCTGTCCCTTCACACCAAGGGCAATGATGAAGTCATTAAATCCATAAAAAGAATAGATTTTCATAATGTGCCAAAGTATGGGACGATTCCCTATATAAACCATAGGCTTTGGAATAATTTCTGAAAGCTGCCCAAGGCGTGTGCCCCATCCGCCTGCTAAAATAATAGTTTTCATAAATCTATTTTCGTCCCAATAATATGCTTTCTACATATTGTATAACCGCCATCTACAACGAGATTATGGCCGGTTACACCGGTTACATAGGATGCGGCATTAGAAGCGAGAAAAACTAAAGCGCCATTTATTTCAAGAATTTCATCTTGAGAATTTTGTGAGGTACAGATAATAATTTCGTCTATAGCTTCGCTCTCTCGATTCCATAGACTTTTTGGAATCTAAAATTACCTGTTTAGTTTGTATCCCTGCTGGAGCTTATCCCGCATTAATGCGGGCAAGGGATGACCAAGTGATCGGCTGGGAAGCCGTATAAAAAAATGAAAATTACTCCGCTATTTTTATTTTATTTATATTTGAGTAATAATATTTGATGTAATTACTATGATGTTGACTATGTTTTTTCGGCATAAAGAATAAAAAATGGCTACTTGATTGAAAAAAAGGTGGGGAATTCCTGAATAGATTTTGTCGAGTAGGCAAGGCAGCACCCGGTTATCCCTCCGCCACCAAGCCCCTGTCAGAACCCTACAATGAAGATATAAAGCATATTGTTGGGCCAGTTAAGCTTATGAAGGGTGTTTGTGTTATTCGATCTAATGTTCCTTGAGGAAATTTTGGGTGGATTTTAGGGGTTAATTAAGCATTGAGCTCTATAGCGCTTCTTGTTAATGAAGCAGTTGTTGATGCTGGAATCAGTATGGCTAAATTTCACAATGAATATTATGAAGGCTATATGCCACAAGTTGGATGCCCAGGGTGTGGTAACTATACTATGGCGTGTATTGACCAAGACTAAAAGTCCGCCCGAAGGGCGCTGTTCATAACTCTTTCGCCTTGAAATACAGCCTATTTCGGGTCTGTCAATTTTAATTTCATCCCACCAATTTTGCAGATAATTTATTATTTAATAAATTGCCCCGCGTATGATGTTGGATTTTCCAGCCCAAGCAGCATCGGCACTGGCCAACCGCAGATCATGTGCGACTTGGGGAACAGTAAATCTCCTCAATAAATCGGTATTTACCGGAAATGCTAGTTTTGGCATTTTCGGTAAATAGGCAATTTTGGGATGCCCAACCTTTGCATAAATCACTATTTAGCGGTTATTTGCCAATCCTGGCATTTTTGCTGAATGGACACATGGAACAAAAAAAAATTATTGATTTTTTTCATTTTTGGGGCCTTACGTTCTGCTCCCCATTGTGCCATGTTTAATGGCATGGAACTTAATGTCAAATACCGAAAAAGTTCATTCAGGCTATTGTTTTAGTTCTTTAACACTTTTCTTCTTCAAAGGCCAAAGTCATTTTAATTTTTAAAATTTAGAGCTGAGGCCTTTTAAAATTGGGGACGAGTCCGCCAGTGGC
>DAOURK010000194.1 GCA_030625085.1 Pseudomonadota bacterium | reverse complement strand
TTTTGTCGCTTGACGTTGCGGTAATCCGGAGTAAAAAAAATGTGACAATTAAAGCACTTATGCTTTCTTATTCGTTGAGCCATTGGCCATTACCTCCGGCCTATGGTTAATTTATTGAACTGATTATGCAAGAAAATACTCGGAAGAAAGAAGGGGAAAAAAATAGAGGAGATAACAAGAAAAAAAGTTGCTGCCTACATTTTCAAACCGCAAATTTACAGCATTTTCAATCCGCAAATTTTACTACATTTTAAGGCCGATGCTGACATCCATTCGGATTTTCTTCGGCATTTGAGTCAGTTATTGGCTTTGTATTTTAGTGGAAAAGGTAATTTTATTTTTGGTTACCTCATCGATATAAATAAGATACGGACCTATCATTATATTACTCAATTCACCGGCAAAATTTTCTACGGTTGTATAGATCTCATAAAGTCCACGGGACTGGTTTTTCATATATTCTGATTTACGGCAAATGGCATCTATGAACTGGTCCTTAAATTCTCCATAAAGGTTAGAACAATATAATTGGACTTTGGTTGGGGTAAATTGATACCCAAGTTCCAAAAGCCTACTTTCCAAATATTTAGTATCGATTTTTGCCTTCAGAGAGAGTCGAATGTATTTTTTATCTTCCTGCATTTCCAAAATTTTGATGGATGATACAGCTTTTTTGATATTTATCCCCTGAGGTACTTGTAGAAGAACCATATTCCACTTCTCTTTAAGAAAGTCATTTATCATTTGACGCAGCAAAAAAGCCTCTGCCTCTAAGGGATAATTTATAAATTGCGTAAGCCTTTGTCGTTTTAAGCGTAATTTTGCTCTCGTTTCAGCGATGTCATTAGTAAGGGAGGACCCTCTGGACAGAGCTAACTTGTTGAATTTTTGAATATATCCTTCTTTTTCCCAAACGTTTATTTTAATGTTATATTTTAATACATTACCATCAATCGATCGGATAACATATTGTTCATTACCATTTTTATTCGGACTTGATTCAATCAAAGCCTTTTGAGAAGGCTCTGCCGACGGAGAGGATGGTTTCAACAGGCAGAAAAAACAGAGGATGATTAAGACGATTAAAAATAGTCCCGATGATGTTAAAGATAAAGTATTTTTCATGATTGTTTTAATATTCATTGTTTAAATTTTGACTTTTACATTTTTAATTCCAATGTGTTCCTAATTTTTTTCACAGTTTCCATGGGGTCCGGGGTGTGAAAAATACCTGAGCCCAAAACGATAATATCAGCGCCTGCTTTGACTACGCTAAGACAATTATCAGGTTTAATGCCTCCATCCACCAGAATATTTGTTTTTAGCCCTGATTGAGTAATGAGATTTCGCAAGGCTTTAATTTTTGAAATGGCATAAGGAATAAATTTCTGTCCACCAAATCCCGGATTAACAGACATAACCACTACTTGGTCAACCTCGGGTAAAATACAATCTAAAACATTTATTGGAGTTGATGGATTTATAGCCACTCCCGCTTTCATACCCCTTTCTTTAATAGCCTGGATAATTCGATGGAGATGATGGCTTACTTCCTGATGGACAGTTAAAATTTGAGTGCCCGCTTGCTGAAAATCTTCAATAAAATTTTCAGGCTTTTCTATCATCAAGTGCACATCAAGAGGGATACGGGTAACTTTTTTTAATGATTTTACTACTGGGGCACCAATAGTGATATTGGGCACAAAATGGCCATCCATGACATCTACATGAAGTAAATCCGCTCCTCCTTCTTCTACCTTATAAATTTCTTCGGCCAACTTGGCAAAATTGGCCGATAGTATGGAAGGAGCAATTTGAATTGATTGAGAATTGTTCATTAGAATCGTTCCTCCTTTACAAGCTCCCCATCCAGATAAATGAGGGCCACAGTCCCGGGAGTCGTTTTTACCAAAAGTTCTATCCGGTCGCCCGGCTCTTTTTCTTCATACAAAATTTGTTTCTCCTCTTGGCCTTCTTGAAGCATAATTCGTAATTTTCTGGGATGGCTGCCGGAGGGAATTGTATATTGAAGGACTGTATAAGTGCCAATTTCCTCATCAATAGATTTCCCCCTGCTTACCTGAAGGGAAACTGCATCTTTTTGAGAAATTCGGTATCCGGCTTTGGGAAGTTGATCGACAATTGTGTCAGGTTTAAGCCCCTCATAAAATTTATAGGAGATATTGCCTGTCGTGAGTCTTAATTTTTGAAAAATTTGGTTTGCCTCGGATAGTTTTTTCCCGATGACTTCCGGCATATAGTAATAGCGAGGTTCTCGCCCTTCACTCACCAGAAGATTAATTACTCCTCTTCTTTGTATTTTACTAACCGCGGGCGGATCCTGACTGATGACAATATTTTTCCTTATGTTTTGATGATATATTTTGGTAATATAACCGACCCTTAAAGCGTTTTCCTGTAAAATACTCTGGGCTCGCAACCAGGGCTCATCACATACATTCGGGACGGTAACCATCTGTGTTCCTTTACTTAAGACGATTTTGATTGTTCGACCGCTTTTTATCAATTTGCCGGCTTCCGGCTTTTGGGAAATTATGGTGTTTTGTGGGATATTCGGATGAAATTCCTGACTCTCAATTTTAAGATTCAACTCCAAAGGGCTCAATTCCTCCAGAGCGGCAACAATATCTTTCCCTACCAAGGTTGGGACTTTCCCCTGTTCTCCCAGCATCACCAGGTTCATAGTGATCAAGGCGCTTAAAAATCCTAGGATAAAAAGGCCTATCATGAGAGATAACAACTTTATACAGCCCCAAAAAAATCCTTTGATTGACATTTTGTATATATTCCTTTATCTTCGGTCGGATGAACCATTACGATAATTATCTTTTTCTCAATCGGGCAATAAAAAAGCCGTCCATACCGTGCAAGTGAGGATAAATTCTCAAATATCCATCTTTTCCCACTGCCGGGTAAAGAGATTCAGCTATATAGATTGATAAATCTTCTTGCCTAAAAGCAGGGTTTTGATCCAAAAATTGTTTCAATACTCTCGTGGTTTCTTCCGGTTCAAAAGAGCAAATGCTATAAACTAGTATACCATCAGGTTTTACCAAATGCGAACTATTTTCTAGCATGTTTAATTGCAGAGAAGACAGTTCAATCAGATCGGATTCATTTTTTCGCCATTTAATTTCCGGGTGCCTTCGCAGAATTCCTAACGAAGAACATGGTGCATCTACCAGAACACGATCAAATCCTGTTCGAAAAGGATAGGCTTGTATATTACCACAGACCTTTTGCAGAATTTGAACGTTTAATCTTTGGCTGGGTTTTTTTTGTGCATGAAGTTTGTGGGGGAAAAGATCAAGAGTGAACAAAGTCCCCTGATTTTTCATAAGTTGAGCCAAATGGGTCGTTTTCCCTCCCCTTCCGGCGCAGGCATCTAAAATTACCTCTCCAGGCTGTGGATCTAGAATTCGAGCCGGCATCATAGAACTGAGCCCTTGTATTTCAAAGTAGCCCTCATGGTAAGATGGAGTAGCCATCAGGGGCCGGGGACCTTTTACAAAAAAACCTTCGGGCAGTATTTTTGAGGGGAGTAGATCTTGTAACTCGCGGGCTAAATAAGCAAAATTTTCTTCTACAGGCGCTTTGAGACTATTCAGGCGAATACTTAATTCCGGCTGCTGATTATTGGCCTTACACAGCTCTTTACACTCATTTACCCCATACTGTTTAATCCATCGGCGTACTATCCATTCCGGGTGGGCCCAGCGAAGGGATATATGTCGGACCGGATCAAGCTCTTCATCGGGGAAATGAATAGTCGGTATCTGTTGCTGCAAGCGGCGGAGTACAGCATTAACGAAACCTATTGTTCCCCGATGGCTGTAATGGCGGGCCAAATTCGCAGCTTCATTAATAACGGCTGCTGCGGGGATTCGGTTTAAATAGAGAAGCTGATAGACGCCTGAGCGTAAAATGTCCTTAATAATACCTGATATTTTGGACAGAGGACGAGTGGCCACTTGCTCGATATACCAATCTAGTTGATTTCGGTATCGTAGCACTCCATAAACAAGTATTGTAGTTAAGCGTTTATCCTGAGGAGAGAGGGAAGTATTTTTAAGGGCCTCTGTGAGAAGAATGCTGCTGTATGCGCTTTTTTCATCTATGCGTCTAAGAATTTCTATAGCTATGCCTCTGGCAGACTTATGGCTTCCGAGGCGCTTTGTACGGATTCTGGATTTTGTACCTTTGATTGAATCTTTTGGCATTAAAAAGTTTAATGGTTTTTTAAGGCTTGAAGAAGGGCCTGACCAAAAGAATGAGCAGCTTCCGGGCCTGAGGCAGTGATAAGACCGTTATCCTGCTCTACAGGGTTTCCCGTATAAATAGCCCCTTTTTGCTTAATTTGTTCTGCACAGGATGAAAAAACAGTCGCTTTCCGTCCTTTTAGGAGCCCGGCGTTGGCTAGAGTTACCGGCGCAATACAGATAGCGGCTATCAGTTTTTTCTCCTTGAAAAAGGTTTGGGCGATCCGATGGGCTTCAGGATTATCCCAATATTCGCTACTGCCGGCACCTCCAATAAAAACAACCAGATCATACTCTGCTACATTTATCTGATGAAGTAAAATATCCGGCTTAACACTCATACCTAACATCCCTGTTGCCTTTTTTAAGGAAGAAGAAGCCACGGTAATTTTTATGCCTTTTTCTTCCAATATCTTTTGGGGTTGAGCAAATTCTTCATCTCGAAATTTTTCATGAGCGATGATGAACACAACTTTTTTCGCTTCCGGCATATTTTTTTCCCCCTTTGCCCTGGTTATTCCACAAAAAAGAAAAATGTCACATATAATTATGTCACATATAATTATGAGAAAGAAAACAAATTTAACAGATTTCACTGAGGTGCCGCTTTTTGATGCTCTGAAATTATTTTATAATAGGTGGATGATTCCTTTGCCTTAAGACCTTTGGGAGGGATTTCTAAAACCTCGGTTGTTACTATTCGATTCCAAAAGGTAATGATAACTTCATCCCCTACGCGGATTTCTTTAGCTGCTTTAGCCAGTTGGCGGTTTACCTTTACCAGATTGTGATCACAATATTTTTTTGCCAGACTACGTCGTTTGATCAATCGGGTAAGTTTTAAAAATACATCCAATCGCATTACATATTTTCTGTTTTCCTGCTCCTACTTCACAGTTAACCAAATAAAAGCATATCTTAATTTTACCAGCAACCCCCATTTTTTTAACTAAGTTTGATGGTTTTTTAAAAAGTCCAAAATGGGAATATATGTACAACATAACTTGTTGAATTTATGCAACCCAAATTTTCTAAAAACAATTTTTTTACGAATGCATCAAGTTTATTTTTTTTATTCATGTTTATCTGTGGTTTTAATATCAATGTAAGCCTGTTCCCTTAATTTTTTCAACCATTGCTGATAATACTGCTCGACTTTTTGGTTTATGAGAGTTTCTTTAATTTTATTCCATTGACTAGAATCTTTAATTAAGGTGAGGGGCTGTTGAGCATTCAGTTTAATCAAATGAAAGCCAAAAGGGGTTCGGATTGGTCGACTAAACTGGCCGACCTTTAAATTGGCTATCTCTTTTTTAAAGGGAAGACAAATTTGGTCTAACTCTAAATATCCCAAGTCTCCTCCTTGTTGGCAAGTTTCCAGATCCTGGGAATATTTTTCGGCAGCCTCAGCAAAATCTATACCCTCGTGCAGTTCTTCCCAAACCTTTAAAGCCTTGTCATGAATTTGAGTAATTGTTGTCTCATCAACTTCTTGAGTCTCTTGGGGGATGGAGAATAAAATATGGCTTAAGTGAATACTCCCTGCTTTTTTTTCTTTGTATCTGGTAAAATAATCAGTGATTTCGGTATCATTTAGATTGATTTTCGAACGAACAGCTCGTTCTCGAAGTTTGAGTAATAAGATACTTTTTTTTATATTAGCTTGGAGGGTTTCCATGGTCATATTTTGACTCAACAGCGCTTTTTCCAATTCCCAATCACTCGTAAGCCCATTTTTTGTCTTGATTTCCCGTATGCTTCGGTCAATTTCCTCAGGGAATACTGAAATCCCTATTTTTTGTGCTTCTTGTAACTGCAACCTTTCATCAATAAGGCTTTGAAGTGCTTCCCCCCCCAACTGGGGAGGGATATTATTTTCGGGGATTGAAGAATGCGCCGTCTCAAGCAGTAAAGACTCTAAGACCCTATGAAACTCTGTTTGTGTCACAATCTCTTCATTTATGATGGCCAAGATATGGTTATAAATTTTACCTTCGGCTTTGGAATGGTAGGGTAAATAAAAAAGTAGTGTAACTATCAAAGGGATAATACATTTTTTAAGCCATTTCATTCGAGGTCCTTTTTTCTATAATTTTAATATTAGGTTATTAAAGGAAAATTTATCATATCTGCTCGGATTCTTGCAACTTTTTTATTAACTGATTTGATAAAGTAATGAGCAGTTCTGAAAACAGAGTTTATCTTTTTATAATTTGGGGGCGGTCCGAAGGGGCACGAGGGTTTGTTGCGAACGTAATTAATAAAAAAAGCATTTCTCCTTTCGGGGAGACACTTTTTTTATTCCAGAAAAGCATGGTTACCCTTTTTCTATGGTTTTCGAAAAGCTAAATCCATAATTTGGGTTTGAATATCCGTCGCATAACAGGTAAAATGCTCTTTCATCTGGCGGTTTTCTTTGGAAGACACAATTTTTTGTAAAGCGGTTAGATCTTCAACTTCAACGTAGAGTTCTCTTTCCGGCCATCCGATAAATTTATCTTCCAGTACTCCAACCGAACGAACTTCCTTATGAGATGTAAAATAAGGTATTAACTCATTTTCAATATATTTATCGCATTCGGCCATTTTTCCTGGAAGAATGTCAAATCTAATGACGAAATACATTTTTTTCACCCCCTTAGATTATTATTTCTATAGATTATTATATCTATCATTATGATACCTCATTATACCTCTAATAATAAGAGGGGGCAAGAAAAATATGTAAAATGAACAAAATATTTACTGCAAAAATGAACAAAATTTTATAAAATTATACATTAATACTTCAGAAAAAGTGTCAGCGGCATCGCCTATAGATTTTTAGAGAAATGATTTCATGATCTATATTCAGACAAAAGTAGCGCAGGGCTTTGGTCCTGCATTTTGGCAAGGCTAAAGCCCTGCGCTACAGGATTAAATTTGATATCTGAAAATCTATAAGTAATTTGGGCTTCGCTCAGATGTTTAACATCTGAGCCGGCTTATTATTAGCCGGAACGTGGCTAATCATGGGTTGAATATTAATAATTGAGGGGAAAACCGGGGGAAATTTTACATTTTTGGGACCCCTTTTTTCTGCTTTCCAATTACTACAAAGATTATTCCAAAGGGAATCAGGGAGACTCCAACCCAGAACATAATATGTATCTCACCATTGTTGAACCCCAGAGACATTACCAGAAAACTTAAAAAAATTATTAGCCACCCAATAACTGTTTCGGCGGGTGTATTTACGATTGTTTTTTCTTTTTGCAGACCCATAAAAAAATATTCCTCCCTATAATTAATAGCATATAAATTTTGATGGTTTCGTAAAAAGTCCTAAATTGACAGGGTCTGGTATCATAACTATTTGATTTTATTAGATACCATTTTTATAAATTCGACTTTTTACAAGACCATCGATTTTATCATAAAAAGTTACTTTTGCCCCCGCATAAAATGCAGGATAAAATTAACTATAGCATGTTCCGTATATCATGATACTCAATAATTACTCTTGACAAGATTTTTACATTTCCTCTAAATATGACTCCGCCCCCAATTCCTCATAGCGACTTTGCCCCTTGTATTCTTCTTCAGCATTTGCTGCATAA
>DAOURK010000041.1 GCA_030625085.1 Pseudomonadota bacterium | reverse complement strand
AATAGAAATTCTAAACAAAAAAAAATGATAAAAAAAATTCAAAAAATTATCAAAGATGTATATTTTCCAGAAAAGTTGATAGATATCTTTAAATTTAGATTAACTGCTTAAAATCCAACGGGAGTTTTTTTCTATAGGTATGATCCGTATATATATAAATTGATATGCCAAAAATGTGATTTTCTTAAAACCGGTTGCGATTTTCGTTGGCAGCGACGAATAACCGGAAATAAACATTACGATCCCTGTGGAGGGTATATTTTTATAACCAGGTTGATAGCCAATAAATTTTTTATGTTCTCTTCAGAAGGTTGTCTGCCGGTATTGCGTCCCCTTGTAAATCGCTGTTGGGGGGTGAATCCTTAAATAAATTTGCCTAGGATATAACCAAGTAATATACCCACTGCCAGGAGCATAGTGCCTAATTTAGCGCCCAGCACTTGTTTGGCATTTCCCTGTTTTACCTTGATCAGGCCCACGGAAACGGCCAGTGCATTAATCACGACCGTTACCGGCCATAACAGAATGCGTATCAGAAAGGGCCCTATCCAGGGGAGGGTCCCGCAAAAAGAGATAAGTGCGCCAAAGGCAAGGCCAAAAATCTCTGTTGTCAGCCCATAGAGAAGTATTATGGCGCCGGTGATTTTTTTATCAAAGTGTCCGATAAAGGAGGCCAGCACAAAGCTGATCAGAATGAGCCAGAGAACAATTAATTTCCAATATTTTCGGTATCCATTATTTTTTTTCATTCGAAACTGCACCTATAAGTAATTGATATTGTAAAATGTCCATCATCATTTGTGCCGGTTTTACAACATCTATGGTTCATTCCTTAAAACACTTTTGATAGAATATAGCCGATTAAAATCCCTATACTTAATACCGTTGCCATAGCCTGGGTGGTCAATTGACTGGATGGTTTGTGCTTTTTGATTCTCAACAAGGTGATCAGATACGCTAAGGCATTAATGAGAAGAAAAACAGGCCACATAATAACTTTAATCATTAAGGGCCCAACTCCGGGGATAGTCATGATCCAGGCGCCAATGGCGCCGAAAATGGCGCTAAAGATTTGTGTTATCAATCCATAGGTGACTATAGAAACGGCCAGAATTTTTTTATCTAAACCGAGAACCCAACAGAGGGTCGCGACTATCAAAAGGATGGCCCAAAAAATCAATAATTTTTTATATTTTTTCACTGGTGTATTTTCCTCTGAAGATTCCCATTAACCCCTGCGCTACTTTTTTAGACAAGATGTACTCAGCGAGGGCATAAATTACGCTTTTTAAATTTCACCACAGAGGACACAGAGAGCATAGAGTTTTAAATTTTATTACTGAACTCAGTGTCCTTTGCGTACTCTGTGGTTTATTTAGCATTTTTTGAAAATCACAATTTATGGCCTTGACAAGTATAAACAGGATTGGACAGGATAAAAAAGAAGAATTTCGTAAATCCTGTTAATCCTGTCTAAGTTAATTTATTAATAGCTCTTCAGTATTCAGGGATTCGCAAAATGGTAAAGGTCTCATCAACGCGTCATTTCGGGAAATTTTTACTGCTGTCTATCTTCCCGCCTTTTTTATCACATCTTGAAAAAAAATAAAATGTTTTTATTGATTATTCAATAATGATGGCCTCGTAAAAAGTCGATTTTGGCATATTTGTCATTTTGACCACATTCACTCCGTTTAGTGTAAACTCCGGGAGAAATTTTATGTTTTTCAGTATGTTGTGCGATAAAGATTTCTCACATCCGTTCGAAATGACAACTTAATGAGCCTTTTTACGATTGCATCAATAATAAGAACAGAAGGATTTTTATGGTTTTAGTAATGTCAAAAACAGTATGAAAGAAATGTGAAAGCCTGGAAGTAGAAAATTAGTCGTCCAATAAATTTTATTAATGAGGAGGGATAGCAGGGCTAAAGCCCTGCGCTACTTTTAAAATATAGATATTGTCCCCATATTAAATACTGATATTATTTCCATATTAAATACAGGTATTGTCCCCATATTAAATCATAATGGCCTCGTAAAAAGTCGATTTTGGCATATTTGTCATTTCGAGCACATTCACTTGGTTCAGTGTAAACTCCGCGAGAAATCTTAATCCATTGGAAATGCAACAGTTAAAAGATTTCTCACCTTCGAAATGACACGCTGATGAGGTTTTTTACAAGACCATCATTCATATCAATGGTCACAAATATTTTCGCCGGACTCGAGCACTCCATCAAGATAGGCCTTGACGATATTTTCTGGGGTTTCAGCAGGAGCGCCGACCAGCACCTCAATTTTTTGATCGGCGAAAAGGTTTTGGGCTCGTGAGCCCATTCCACCGGCAATGATAAGATTAGCCCCTTGCTTTGCCAGCCATGGAGGAAGAAGGCCGGGCTGATGTGCAGGTGCAGGCACTGATTTTTTACTGAGAATCTCTTTTTTTTCTGTATCGACCTCTATCAAGGCAAATTCCTGGCAATGCCCAAAGTGCATGGCCAATTTTCCTTCAGCAATTGGAATGGCTATAATCAAGGATTTCTCCTCCTTTTGGGTTAAGTTTTTGGGCTCTTCTATTGATTTCTCCTCCTTTTGGGTTATATTTTCGGAGGGTTGTGTCGCTTTATGCATTTCAAGAATCGGGCGGATAACTCTCTCAAAGGCTTTAGCTGTATCTGTTCTGGCATAATGATATACATAAGGTTGGCCTGAATCACATGCTTCAACTATTTGAGGGTCAATGGGAATACGTCCGAGAAAGGGAACACCCTGTTCCCTGGCCATGGTTTCCCCGCCGCCGCTCTTGAAAATATCAGTCATTGTACCACATTTGGGGCAGACAAAACCACTCATATTTTCTACTACACCTAAAACCGGCAGCTTGAGGGTTCGGCAAAAATTGATGGATTTGCGTACATCTGCCAGGGAAAGTTCCTGGGGCGTGGTGACTACTATGGCCCCATCAGCATCTTGAATGAGTTGACATACCGAGAGGGGTTCATCGCCGGTCCCGGGAGGAAGATCAATTATCAGATAATCCAGCTCTCCCCACTCCACATCTTTCAGAAATTGCTTTATCACGCCCATTTTCATAGGGCCGCGCCAGATTACTGCATCATCTTTTCCTTGAAGCACAAATCCTATGGACATGGTTTTCAGGTTTTCACTGAGCTCAATAGGCATGATGATTTCATCCCTTACCTCTAGCCGACGGTTTTCAAGATTGAGCAGTTTTGGAATGCTCGGGCCGTGAATATCTACGTCGAGGAGCCCCACCTTTTTTCCGGCCAAGGCAAGCGAAATGGCAAGATTGGCGGCAACAGTGCTTTTACCTACGCCGCCCTTGCCCGAGAGAACAAGGATTTTATGCGTGATTTGGCATAGCCGTTTTTGAAGGGCCTGTTGTTCTAAAAAGTCTCCAAGCTTTTCGTCGGGTCGTTGAGCTTTAGCCGAACAGCTATCAGTTGAGCAGGTATTACATGTTTTTTCACTCATAATGGTCTCCATTGGAAATATACATTGTTTATTGTTTTTGGTAATTTTTAATGGCTGCCTGCAGGGTGTTGGAAGCCAAAAGAGCGCAATGAACTGATTCTTCCGGAAGTCCTCCCAGCGCTTTGAGTATGTCGTCTTGAGATATACCCAATACTTCTTCAGTCCTTTTTCCTATAGCCAGCTCTGTGGCCATGCTTCCGCAGGCAATTGAAGAACAACAGCCATCGGTAATAAATCCGGCCTGGTCAACTTTATCGGATTTTATTTTTAGCCAGATTTCCACTGTGTCGCCGCATGGACCGGTTATTCGTGCATGAGCATCGGCGTCGGAGATTGGGCCCAGGTTTTTTGGGTTATAAAAGCGTTCGACTACAGCAGCAGAATATGTTTGCTCCATCTCTTGGCGAATTTGTCGGTTGGTTTCCTCAACAAAGTTATCAAGGGCGGTTTTTTTAACTTCAGGTTGCTCTTTAGGCCCATTAGCCGGTATTTGGGAATTACCCATCTGCACTCCTTATCCCCGCTTATAATCTAATTTTTAATTTAGGTATTATATGATTTTTTATGTTATAGATTTTTACCTATAGGTTTTCAGGTATTACATTTCATACTGTAGTACAGGGCTTTAGCTTTGCGAAAAATTATAATAAAAATTTTACCCTTTACCGGGATCATTATAAACCAAATCACATCATAAAACAAACAGCAGAAAACAATGGGCATTTTAAAGGATAGTTTTTAGCTTCTCCCACAGGGCCTTTATATCCTCCCCGGCCTGGCTGCTATTATATTCTACGGCAGCTTTTTCTTCTACCTGCGCATAGGTTACTTCCTTGTCGTAACGAATCCTCCCGGCAAGGATAATATTTTTTTCCTGTGCTTCCTTTTCAATCCGCTCTGTTATCGAGGTATTCAGATCAAATTTATTAATGCATAAAGCTGCAGGAATGTTAAAATGTTCGGTTAAGCTTATCACACGCTTGAAATCATGCTCTCCGGATAGTGTTGGTTCAGTCACCACAAGAACAAGATCGGCGCCGGTGATGGAGGCGATAACCGGGCAACCAATTCCCGGCGAGCCATCAATGATGATAAGGTTTTGTCCATGTTCATCAGCGATTTTTTTGGCCTGTGTGCGAACCAGGCTTACCAGTTTCCCGGAGTTCTCCTCAGCAGCGCCAAGTTTAGCATGAACCATTGGCCCACAGCGGGTATCAGAAATGAACCATTCACCACATACATTTTCCGGAAAATCTATGGCTTCTTGCGGACAAAAATGGACACACACGCCGCAGCCCTCACAGGAGATTGGATCAATAGAAAATATTTTTTCCCCTTTTTTCTCCTGAATCATTTTTACAGCATTGAATCGGCAATTGGTCAAACACAGGCCGCAGCCGGTGCAGTCTTTTTGTCTGATAATGGCCCTTTTGCCGGCCTTGAATATCTCTCTGTGCCGGATATTTGTCTTTAAAATAAGGTGCAGGTCGGCTGCATCAACATCGCAGTCGGCCATTACCTTATTTTTGGCCAAAACAGCAAAAGAGGCCACTAGGCTGGTTTTGCCAGTGCCCCCCTTGCCGCTGATAACTACAAGTTCTTTAGGCTTCTTCATTGTGTTGTTGTCCGCACATTTTTTTTATCCGGAAATAAAGGTCCATAAATGTTTCCCGTAAGCCGGGAACAACATCGACGATCATCATTCCTCGGGAGTAAGCCTCGGCGATCTTTCGGTTGTCCGGTATTTGCAAAAGAATTGGTATGCCTTCAGCCTGACAATACTCGCTGACTCGATTATCACCTATATCAGCCCGATTAATCAACACACCGAAGGGAATGTTAAGTTGCTTCACCATATCGACAGCTAGGGTGAGGTCGTTGAGCCCAAAAGGCGTAGGCTCGGTTACCAGGATTACAAAATCACTGCCCTTGATAGCTTCGATAACCGGACAGGATGTGCCCGGCGGGGCATCAATAAGAGTCAGCCCTTTTTTAAAGACGAATTTTTTAACTGCACGGATAAGCGGTGGAGACATAGCCTCGCCAACTCTGAGCCGACCATGAACAAACCCGATATCCCCTGATTGACCCTTTTCAAGCATACCTACCCGGCGCTTTGTTTCAGAAATGGCGCCTTCCGGACAGATAAGCGAGCAGCCTCCACAGCCGTGGCATAACTCCGGAAAGGTGATTGGTACTGTTTTGAGGGCCACAATAGCGCTATATTCACAAAATTGACCGCATTTTCCGCAGGCAGTGCATTTTTCCTTATCAACCTTGGGTACGGGAACTCCTACCGCTTCCGAGGTGTATATTTCGGGCTTGAGAAACAGGTGACAATTCGGTTCCTCTACATCGCAATCAAGCACCCAAACAGGAGTATTATCAATACTAGAACTTATTGAAACGGCAAGATTAGTGGCCACCGTTGTTTTGCCGGTGCCGCCCTTGCCGCTTGCTATGGTAATAATCATTTTTTATATCCAGTCGATTTTATATCCAGTGGCCTTCTACATCCGATGCCTCTGTTGGAGTAAGTTTTCCTGCCTTGAATTTTTCTATCACCTCAGCCACTGTTCCCTCAACCCCGACAATTACCTTTATTCCAGCGGCCTGGAGAGTGCGAAATGCCTTGGGGCCGCAGTGGCCGGTAATTACATATTCCGCATTGAGCCTGGAAACATTTTGAGCGGCCTGGATACCCGCACCCTGGGCTGCGTTTAAATTTTGGCTGTTGTCTACCACCTGGTGTTCATTGTTGTCAGTGTCAAATAAAATAAATTTTTGTGCGCGACCAAATCTGGGATCGAGAGGGGAATCGAGAGACTCCCCGCTAGAGGTCAGGACAACTTTCATATAGCTTATTCTCCTTTCTTTTTTTGCAAGGATTCTGCAAAATATTTTATTTTGCAGAATCCTTTTCTTTTGTCTGCATTGTTACTTCATCAAGTCTTTGTTTAACTGCATCAAGCTGGCCTTGAAGAGCTTTTATCTGATTTTCCAGAAAAGAGCGTTCTTCTTGGGGAGTTGGCTGCGTATAGGCCGCCTCATATGGATAGGGTGTTGCTGCAAATGGGACCATTGGCTGAAAACGTCCACCCCCAAATCCACCGCCTCTAAAACCACGACCCCCGCCGCGGCCAAAACCTCTCCCGAAGCCATATCCGGGTCTCGGGTTCATATATCCAGGCGCTGAGTAACCAGCACAATAGCCGGCAGCTCTGCCTGTCATTGGGCCCAAACCTGTCGGGCCTGTTCCATCACCTCTTGGCATCTTTGTTCACCTCCATTATGTAATCATTAAAAGAGTCCTGCATAATAAGTTTAATACTGTATTGCAGAGCCCTTTTCGTTATTGAGCATTGTTGCATTTAATTCTGTAATGTCTGATATTGAATAGTAAACATTACATCTTTACAAAATAGTTACCTTTAAAATTATTGCCATATCATTATCTACGGCCTTGTCCACGTCCACCGCCTTGTCCTTGACCACCACCTTGTCCACGGCCACCACCTTGTCCTTGACCCCCGCCGCAGGGACCCGTTCCTCGACCGGTACCCGGCCCTTGACCTTTAGGGCCTGTTCCATCACCTCTTGGCATTTTCATTCACCTCCTTAAATAAATCAGTTAAAAAATTTAAAGTATTCGGGGTGTTATTTTTACCCTAGCGCAAGGATTTAACCTTGCTTACGCCCCTCGTTATTGGCAGGGCTAAAGCCCTGCGTCCTATAAATATAAAATTTTACATCTATTCATTTTTAAGGTCGGTTAATATTTTATTTCCGACCTAACCCATACAAGTCAGGACCATAGAGATTTTAAAAGATTTTTGGCTATAAAAACACGAACTTCACAATTAAGATGCTAATGATGCCCGTGCCGTCCACCTCCACAGGAGCCTTTACCGTGGCGAAACCGCCAACGTCCGCAGCACCGGCCGCCTGCGCCCATCATCATACCCGGCTCCAAATTTCCCTCAAGAAAACTGCGAATTACATCTTCAACTTCCCCGGTTATCCAGGAAAGAACTTTCATCCCATGAAAAAATAATTGCCCCTCAGAAAATGCATCAATACCGCTGCAGATAAGAGTATCGACTTTTATCTCACT
Organism: Pseudomonadota bacterium; assembly: GCA_030625085.1. Classification (GTDB taxonomy): domain Bacteria; phylum SZUA-182; class SZUA-182; order DTGQ01; family DTGQ01; genus DAOURK01. The sequence goes on along the minus strand of DAOURK010000041.1, from coordinate 24,979 downwards.
AAGCCTTTTGATCCTTTCTGTAAGAATTTTTTCTTTAAGCAACAGATTCTCTCGTCGCACAATGTCACCATTTTCTACTGTTAGAATAAGAAAATGTGTCGCACAGTCGAAGCGAGGAGAAACTCTTTTGCCAAAAAGAGGAATAGCAATTTTCACTGTCCTTTCTCCTGATAACAATTATATCATAACAGCAAGAAGTATACCAAGAATAGAAAGATAATATTTTTTAAATAGAGCCAATTTAATCAGTATGTTAAATTGGTAATGGTAAAATAGAGTTTAAAAATATTGATGCATTATTGCAACCAATTGCACGCAACCAGTTTCAATAATGCAACCTTTATAAACCCATGTTAATCTTTGGCGCTCTTTATTTTGTTTGCTGCTGTAAGGCAGGGTTTTAGCCCTGCCAATAAGCAGATATATTAAAATTTGATGGTCTCGTAAAAAGTCTAAAATTGGGGGCTTCGCACAACATAACTTATTAAATTTATGTGACCCACACTTTTAAAAATGACTTTTTACGAATTCATCAAAATTTAGTGCAGGGCTAAAGTCCTGGGCTACTATTGTCTGATTATCGATTGTGAAATTACTATTCTGAAAATCTATTGGAGGGTAATCCCATATTTTTTTATCTTGCGCCAGAGCGTTGTTTTGTTAATGCCAAGCTCTGCAGCGGTTTTGCGCCTGTTGCCGGCATGCCTTCTCAAAATTTCTGTTATCTTGGCCGCTTCAGCTTGCGCGAGGGGACTTTCAAGTGATTTTATTTCCGCCTCGCCGCTCTGTGGCGATATGCTTTCATGAATTTCTTTTGGTAGATGTTCTTCCTCAATTTGACTGCCCCGGCAAAGAACAAAAGCATGTTCTATAATATTTTCCAACTCTCGGATGTTTCCTGGAAAAGCGTGCCTCATCAAGAGGGATAGGACGCTTTGTGATATGTTTATAATATCCTTTCCTTTGTTGGCGTTGAATTTTCGAATAAAATGTTCCACCAGAAGAGGGATATCCTCCCTGCGTAAAGAGAGGGGGGGCAGGGTGATTTTAACTACATTGAGTCTATAATAGAGATCTTCCCGGAAAGAGCCTCGTCTAACAAGTTCAAGGAGGTTTTTATTCGTGGCGGCAATAATGCGTATATTAGATTTAAGAGTGGTTGTAGCCCCAAGGGGCTCGTATTCTTTTTCCTGGAGCACCCTTAAGAGTTTCACCTGAAGAGCGGTTGAAATGTCACCGATTTCGTCCAGGAAGAGAGTGCCTCCTTCAGCAAGGGCAAAACGCCCGGGTTTGTCTTTTTTTGCATCAGTGAAGGCACCCTTAATGTAGCCGAAAAGCTCGGACTCAAGCAGGGTATCCGGAAGCGCGCCACAATTTACCACTATGTATTTTCTTTTTTTACGGCCACTTAAATTATGAATAGCCCGGGCAAAAAGCTCCTTACCCGTGCCGCTTGGCCCCTCAATAAGCACTGTACTGTCACTTACAGCGATGTCTGGAAGAATGCCGAAAATTTTTTGGATTTCGTGGTTTTTACTGATTATATCAGCAGAGGTATATTGATTATAAATTTCTTTTCTCAGCATCTCCACCATGGATAAATCCCTGAATGTTTCCACTCCGCCTATAATATGGTTGTTTTGGTCGTAAAGCACGGCAGTGCTGATACTTATAGGGATTTTGCGGCCTTCACTATTCAAAATAGTAATGGGAAGATTAATGAGTTGTTTACCACTTTCTATGGTCCTGCGCACGGCGCAAGCGGTTTGGCAAATATCGGCCCGGAAAACATCGAAACACTTCTGGCCAATGGCCTGGTCTCGCAGAACCCCTGTAATTTTTTCAGCCGCTTTATTGAATGACAGAATGTTCCAGTCGCGGTCTACGGTAAACACCCCATCAGCAATACTGTCAAGTATGATATCAGTATGAAGTTTGTTCACCTGTTGCCCTTTACAAAGATTCTGAGAAAAATAATCGTATAACCAATATTTAATTTTTTTGTATATGAGTAAATTTTTTGTACAGGGATTTTAGCCCCGCGGCCGAAATGACCATATATTTATTAACAAGACTGGGTAAAGGCTCGGCTATGTATATGTATAATCATGTATATGTATAATATAGCAATTAAGGTAATTTTATAGTGTATTTGGGAGAGAGTCAAATTTAATGCAGTAATTTTTATTTTGACCTGACCGGATATAAAATGTTAACTGTAGTGCAGGGCTTTAGCCCTGCTTAATCCCCTAAAAGGCGATTTTTTTGCAGGGCTAAAGCCTTGCGCTACATCTAAATTGTTTTTATAGGGCCTTAAGCTACAGCGATTTTTTTAAGACTGAAAGCTTAAAATGAGAAATGCCGATTTTATAGCTTGACAAGAGTTAAAGTATTATTATAACTTATATCGATTTTATTATAGTAAATATACGATATTAAATAATATACGATGATTAAATCATAGAAAAATATTGTATTATCTGGGGGACAGTGTGATGGCTGCTTCTCATATTTTATTTACAGGGGGGGTGAAAAAAGGGCATAAGAAATAAAATTGTTATTGAAAAAAGGCATCTTTCATCATAATAAGTAAAAAGAGGTGAGCAAAAAAATGTAAATATAAAAAGAAAGGATGCCTGAATACAAAGGTACGAGACTGTTAAGTAAGGAGAGAGGAAAAATGAAAAGATGTAAGGCGTTATATGTAATGTTTATTTTAATCTTTACGGCAATCTTTTTTTGTTTTAATGGGCCCATACAGGCCAAAAATTTAGAATGGAGCGGTTGTATTGAGGCGGACATTTTCGGTTCCGAGCAAAAAAGCAGGGCGCCTGAAGAAAGTGAAAGCGGGATCGTTCTGGATACGCTGGAAATAGTTCTTGACGCTGAATTAAACGAAAATGTTTCAGCTATGGCCATAATTAAGTACGACGGTGGTGATGATGATAAGATGATTTTGGATGAGGCCAATGTAACCATGAAAAATCTGTCCGCTGCGCCTGTTACGTTAACAGTGGGAAAGTATGTTTTGCCTTTTGGCGTATTTGAAAGCCCGCTGGTCAATGATCCTATAACCAAGGATAAATACGAAATCAATGCTGCTGCGGTTAGCTTCACCTATGCCCCGGCAGAGGTGCAGGGGTTGGAGGTTTCCTTCACTCTTTATGATGACCCTGAAAATGAAGGGGTGAAAGATTTGACTGATTATATCCTCAATGCCACTATGTCTCAGGAAGAATTGTACAGTTTTACTGTTTGCTATAATTCAGCAAAGGCTGAGGGAGGATATGATCGTGATGATACTCTGGGCGTTAGTTTGAATGTTGTCACTGCTCAGAATGTGATTATAGATGCAGAATATATAACCGCTTTAGAGAGAGAAGGAGATAATCCTTCGAAAGAATATGTTTATTCACTTTCCGCTGACTATCAAGTTTTGCCTGCCTTAACTCTGGCTGCTCGATATGAAGAAGTTGAAGACGATAATGAAGGTAATCAGAAGACTGATGAAGATGACCCGGTAGCAGGGGTGGACAATCGATACAGCCTGGGCGGAACATACGAGCTTTATGAAAATGTGGCCTTAAATGCTGAATACCGGATTTCCAACCTGGAGGCTGAGTATACATTAAAAGAATGGATCCTTCGCCTGAGCATGGAATTTTAAAGTAACGACTATTAATGCCTAATGAATTGGTAAAAAGTCGACAGCAAAAAAGTAAAAAGTATTGAATGCGGGTGAGGAATGAGCCTCAACCCTTAATTGGTAATCGCTGGCAATAAGGACAGAAGCATGTTCCCCGTCCTGAAACGCGAATTTTTTTAAGGTGAGTGCCGCATTGCCGGCAGGGGAGCCCGGCCCTCCCATAAACTTGATGCTCGGTTTGATACCGGCCCTGCTCTCCGGAGGCGTCAATATAATTGCGGACTGAAGATCCCTTAAGTTGAATAGCTGCTTGTAGAATATTCCCCATTTTTTCATGTAAGCGCCGGATTTGCCGGGTTGATAAGTTTTGTGGTGAATTTTCCGGATGAATGTGGGCCTGGTGCAGGATTTCATCAACATAAATGTTTCCCAGACCACTGAGAAAACTTTGGTCAAGCAGCAATGATTTGAGTTTTCTTTTTTGAGTGCGGAGCTTTGCCAGAAAGGCGGGAAAGGAAATCTCCAGGGCGTCTGGTCCGAGAGAATTATTTTTACGCTGAAAATCCCATTCGTTAAGCGTAAGTATTTGAATATAACCAAACTGGCGAATATCTCGATAGCGCAGCTCAAGCCTTCCTTTATCCAGATAAAAGATTACATGGGTATGCTTTAAAATGGTATCACCATGTAAATTCAGTAATAATTGACCAGTCATTTTCAGGTGGATGCGCAGGCAGCATTTTTCTGATAATTCCATAACGATATTTTTTCCCAGACGGGAGATATTTATTATAGTTTGGCCGATTAAATAATTAGGTTTTATATTTTCGGTATGAATAATTTTGGGCAGCAAAATATCAAGTCCGCCAATTTTTTTTTGAAGAAGCCGTGGTTTTAAACTGCGGACAATAGTTTCCACCTCTGGTAATTCAGGCATGAAGGCTCCTTTTTCCCGGGTTATAAAACAAAATGATAGGGAAAATCAAGACATGGATTTCCTTGACATTATCTCTTTTTCTATGATAAATTTACTTGATATTTTATCAGACTCTTTATACATATTCATCCTTTAAAGAGAGGGAATTAATAATGAAAGGAAAAAAGAGGTTTTCTTTTTTAGTTTTGCTTGTTTTTATCATCCTAGGAAGTATACGGTTAGCGAGTGCGGCTAATATTCCAAAAGAGGCCAAGATTCATAACCAATTAGGGAATGATTATTGCGACAAAGGGGAGTTTGAAAAAGGGGTGGAGCAATATGAAAAGGCCGTTGATATTTACCCCTCTTATACTGATGGGCTCTATAATCTTTGTATGACCTATTATCTGGATTTAAAAGACTATGGAAAAGCAGTATATAATATGAAACGATTCTTGGAAATAGAAACGGAAACCGCTGACGCCAAACAGGTGAAGAAATGGTTGGGCGATGCGGAACAAAAGGTGGCAGCTTTAAAGAGCACAACCCCAGACAGGGTAAAGGAAACAAAAAGGGTAAAGAAAATAAAAGAAGGGAAAAGACTCTCTCAAAAAATCCTTAAAACAGCCAAGCCGCCTGCATCAGTGGCATCAGCGGTTAAAGAAGTGCCTACTACACCAATTCCCAAGACAAAAGGGATAGCATCATTAAAGAAAGAAAGGGCTTTTGGTGTTATTTCTCCTCAGGAACAGGCCAGAGAATATAAGCAAAAAGGAAATGACTACAATCGAATGGGAAAATCTGAAGAGGCTGTAGAATATTATTTGAAATCCTTGGAGCTTTATCCCGAATATACTGATGCCTTATATAATATTGCTAAAACCTATGATTTTGACATTAAGGATTACAACAAAGCTATTCATTATTATAAGCAGTTTTTAAAATATGAGCCACCAAGCTCACGCGACGCCGCTCAGGCGAAGGTTTGGTTGGGAAGGCTAGAGAGGGTCTATGCAAAACAAAAAGAAGAGGCAGAGAGTAAACCGGCAACTGTCCCCAAAATAGAGGTTGCCTCTGTGCCGGTTGCACCCCCTAAGGCTGCTTTAACTCCGGTGACTAAGAAGGTTGCTCGCGATAAGGTTGTCCCCACTTCGCCAGTTAAGAAAATGACTAAGAGCACACCCCCATCGGTTAAGAAGATGGCTAAGAGAGCACCTGCTGCTGGTGGAGAAAAGTTGGCCGGATTTTACATTAAGGATTTGCTTCCCTTAACACCGGCTGAGCCTAGAAAATCTGCTCAAATGAAAAAAGTGATTTCTAAAAGGGTAAGTCAATCTGCTGCGCCGAAGAAAGAGGTCCTTGCTCCTGTCTCTCCAGGGAAAGAGGCTGTCGTAGCCTCATTATCTCAGAAATCTTCAGGGTCCGGCCAGGTAGCCGACAATCGACAAATTGTGATTGAAACAGTTATCCCAAGAAATCTGATGGGGACCAAATGGGCATCTTTAGGTATGCAGCGTATGCAGCAGGAAATTGTAAATGTTTTAGTTGAAAATAAAGTAAAATCACCACAAAAATTAGCTGAATTATATTCATCCAAAATTCAAAGTGATATATTATCCACAGGGGAAAAGGTTTCTTCTTTTCGCTTAGAGGGAAAAGAGTTGTCCGATCTTCCCTATGTCAATATCTTAACGCAAACAGAGAAAAGAAACCTGGAAAGGGAGAAATGGGAATTGATTAGAACCAGGAAATCTCCTGCCAGATTACGAGAAGTATTGACTACTTTGCGTAAGGGCTACAAAATTGAACGATGAAATTTTGGGCCGGAAAGTAGGTGAGTACGGCCGGCTTTTGTCTTATGGTCTAAAATATTTCCTAACCTGGCCAATAATAAAGGGGAAAGAATACATGTAGGTAACTTTATTTTAATGACATTAAAGAGAAGGAGGTTTTGCGTTGAGCCGAGATGAAAAAGAAATAAAAATTTCTATACAGTTTAGTAATAGAGAGTTTCGGCGGTTGGAAGATCTTCATCAGCGTTATGATAATGAGCTGGAGTCTCTTAATAAATATCGTTATCTTACTCAAGATCAAGAAATTAAAAGAATAGAATTAAAAAAATTAAAATTATGGACTAAAGATCGGATGGGGCAACTGATTCGGGGGTATGGCGACCAGGTTAATGGGTAATTTAAAAAATAGCATTTTTCATAAAGCACAATAAGTAGTTTACACTTTTTTAAAATCGAGGATAAAAACTATAATAGTCTACTTTTTTCAAAACGTGTAAACTGATAAATGAAGGATGCCAAAAAAGTGAGGGGAAAAGGGAAAAATGAGGAGTAACAGCATTACCAAGGGCTTGGAGAGAGCGCCACATCGTGCCTTACTCTATGGGACCGGATTTCCTGAAAGCGGCATGGATTTGCCAAAGGTGGGAATTGCCTCATCATTTACCGACCTGATTCCAGGACACGTAGGTATGCGGGATTTTGAAAGGGCCATAGAAAAGGGAGTTCATACTGGCGGTGGGTATGCATTTTTATTTGGAATACCCGGTATCTGTGATGGGATTGCCATGGGACATGCGGGTATGAAATATTCTTTGCCTTCCCGAGAATTGATCGCCGATATGGTGGAAACCATTGCCTCTGCTCATGCATTGGATGGATTAGTTCTCCTCACTAATTGTGATAAGATTACTCCCGGTATGCTCATGGCGGCAGCCAGGTTGAATATACCGGCTATTATAGTGACTGCCGGCCCCATGCTTTCGGGCCGTTACAAAATGCGAAAATTGTCCTTGGTCAGGGATACCTTTGAGGCAGTAGGCAAATGCCAGCAAGGGTTGATTTCGCAAGAAGAAGTGGCTGCTTTAGAAATTGAAGCTTGCCCTGGTGAGGGCTCCTGTCAGGGGCTTTATACGGCCAACACCATGGCCTGTATAACCGAAGCCCTGGGCATGTCATTACCCGGATCAGCTACATCTCTGGCTGTATCGGCTAAATCGAAAAGAATAGCCTTTGAAAGTGGTCGACGTGTGGTGACGCTCATTCGAGAAGGAGTTACTCCTAGCCAAATAATGACCCCGGCTGCTTTTGAAAATGCCATTCGCGTTGATATGGCTTTGGGCGGCTCTACGAATACTGTATTGCATATTCCGGCCGTAGCTTCCGAGGCAGAGGTTGAAATCCCCTTGGATCTTTTCGATCAAATAAGTAAAGATACTCCTCACATAAGCAATTTGCGCCCAGGTGGAGAATATTTTATGGAAGATCTGGATTATGCCGGAGGGGTCCCTGCGGTATTGAAAAGGCTCGGCACCAAACTCAAAGAAAGCCTTACTGTTGCCGGTTGTTCTATTACTGAAATTGCTGAAAAAGCCCAGATTTTTGATGGAGAAATTATTAGACCCCTGGATAACCCTTACCACCCCGAGGGGGGAATAGCCGTTTTAACTGGGAATCTTGCCCCCGATGGGGCCATTGTCAAACAATCGGCAGTGAACGAGAAGGCCATGCGATTTACCGGCCGGGCTCGGGTTTTCGATTCCGAGGAACTGGCCATGAAGGCCATTATGGATAAGGATATCGCCGAAGGCAGTGTGGTCATTATCCGCTATGAGGGACCCAAAGGAGGCCCTGGTATGCGGGAGATGCTTTCGCCTACCGCTGCCTTGGTTGGCATGGGTATGGCTGACACCGTAGCCTTGATTACTGATGGGCGATTTTCAGGAGGCACAAGGGGGCCTTGTATCGGCCATACATCGCCGGAGGCCATGGAAGGAGGACCCATAGCCTTGGTGAAGGATGGAGACAGAATTACTATTGATATTCCTGAGCGAAAACTGGTTTTAGAAATTGATGAGAGCACCATGGCTGAACGTCGCCGGAAATGGGCCCCTCCCAAGGGAAAGGTACAAAAAGGATATTTAAAAAGATATGCCCAAATGGTAACTTCAGCCAATACTGGCGCTATTTTCCAAAAATAGCACTACTATATATATTGGAGTACTGCTAGGTGTTTTTTTAGGGCACAGGTATATATTTTTCTAGAGTACTGCTGTATATTTTTTTCGTAGCGCAGGGCTTTAGCCCTGCAAAAAAAGTGTCTTAATGGGCTGCGAGCAGGTCTTCAGCCCTGCTGCGCTAGAACTGACCTAAGCAGGACGGGAATCGTGCACTAAAGAGGGCCATTAATGGTTGGGAAAAGTTTTGGGCTCAGGTTTATCCAGTTTAATCTAAGGAGCAAATCTTGAAAATCAGCGGATCGAAAATATTTTTACAGAGTTTGAAAGAGGAAAAAGTAAAGCATATTTTTGGTTTTCCGGGAGCTACCATTTTAGGGATCTATGACTGTTTATTTGATGATCCGGATATCCAGCACATTTTGGTTCGTCATGAACAAGGCGCTGCTCATGCTGCCGACGGCTATGCCAGGGCCTGTGGTAAGCCGGGTGTCTGTCTAGTAACTTCCGGACCGGGGGCCACGAATATTGTAACGGGTGTGGCCACAGCCTATATGGATTCTATTCCTATGGTGGCTTTTACCGGTCAGGTCCCCACCAGCATGATCGGTAATGATGCCTTTCAGGAGGCGGATATTGTGGGAATTACCCGATCAGTCACCAAACATAATTATCTGGTCAGTAATGTGAAGGATTTGGCTGCAACTATTAAGGAAGCCTTCTATATTGCCACTACCGGAAGACCTGGTCCTGTTTTGGTAGATTTACCCAAAGATGTCCTTTTGGACGAAACAGAGTTTCATTATCCTGAGCAGGTTTCCATACGAGGATATAAACCGAATTATATCGGACATCCCAAGCAAATAGAATCTGCCCTGAAACTTATTACCAAGGCCAGACAGCCGGTAATTTATGCCGGAGGGGGAGTTATTCGCTCCGGGGCTATGGAGGAATTACTCAGTTTTGTCAATAAAGCCAAGATCCCCATAACCAATACCCTGATGGGCTTGGGAGGCGTTCCGGGGGACCATCCTTTGTCTTTGGGAATGCTGGGTATGCACGGGACCAAATACGCTAATTTTGCGGTTACCCAATGTGATTTACTCATTGCCATTGGCGCGCGGTTTGACGATCGAGTGACCGGAAAATTGGAAAAATTTGCTCCTAATGCAAAATATATTCATATTGATATTGATCCGGCCGCTATTAGTAAAAATGTTCGTGTTCATTTGCCTATTGTCGGGGACGCTAGATTGATTTTACAAAAAATTAATAAATCTATTGTCCCTGGAGATTATTCAGCCTGGATTGAGCAGATTAATAAATGGAAAAAAGAGTTTCCCCTTTCCTATAAGAAGAGTGATAAGGTTATCAAACCCCAATATGTAGTGGAACAAATTTATGATCTAGTTAAAGATAAGGCCATCATCGCCACAGAGGTAGGGCAGCACCAGATGTGGGTAGCCCATTATTATCATTTCAATGCCAAGCGTATCTTGTTAACCTCCGGGGGACTGGGAACCATGGGCTATGGTTTTCCCGCAGCCATTGGGGCTCAGGCGGCCTGTCCGGATAAAATTGTCTTTGATATTGCCGGGGATGGGAGTTTTCAGATGGTCTCTCAAGAGTTGGCTACGGCCGTTCAATATGGATTGCCGGTAAAAATAGCTATTCTGAATAACCAATACCTGGGGATGGTGCGGCAATGGCAGGAATTGTTTATGAATAGAAGATATTCAGGCACACCAATGGAATATGCCCCTGATTTTGTTAAATTAGCCGAGGCATATGGGGCAGTGGGACTGAGGGCTGAAAAACCCCAGGAAGTGAGAGAAGTGATCAGTAAGGCTGTTTCCATAAAGAAACCCGTGGTTATTGACTTTCGGGTGGAGCGAGAAGAAAATGTTTTTCCCATGGTTCCTGCGGGTGCAGGAATTGAAGAGATGATGTTACCTTAAAAAGATAGCATAGAAATTTAAGTACCTTTCTCTGTTAAGAGAGGAGGAGGGAGTGTTTCCTTGAAAAAAACAGGCGCTAAGATATTTATAGAAACCCTGCTGGAACATGGGGTGGATACTCTTTTCGGTTTTCCAGGCGGGGTATTATTACCTATTTATGATGAACTGTATCATGCCCAAATCCGGCATATTCTTGCACGACATGAGCAAGGGGCCGTTCATGCGGCCGATGGATACGCCCGGGCCACGGGGAAGGTAGGTGTGTGTATAGCCACCTCAGGTCCAGGGGCCACTAATTTAGTAACCGGTTTGGCCACGGCATTCATGGATTCAGTTCCCCTGGTGGCTTTTACCGGCCAGGTCCCTACGCATATGATAGGGAATGACAGCTTTCAGGAAGCTGATATTTACGGTATTACAATCCCCATTACCAAATATAATTACTTGGTTAAAGACACATCCCGGCTCAAAGAGGTAATGTATGAAGCTTTTTATTTGGCCTCGAACGGCCGGCCAGGGCCTGTATTAATAGATCTTCCCAAGGATATCACAGTCAATGAGATTACGAATCCGCCTATTCCCAAATTGACCTTGCCGCAAAAGGTTCCCCATACAGCCAAGGAGAAGGAACAGCGGATTGAAAAAATTGTATCCTTGATTGAAAAAGCCAAACGCCCGGTTATTTATTCCGGCGGAGGGATTATTATTTCCGGGGCTCATCAACATTTACAAACCTTAGCCGAGAAAGCCTCCATACCGGTGACTACAACCTTGATGGGTAAAGGGGGATTCCCTGAGACCCATGAATTAAGTTTGGGAATGCTGGGTATGCACGGCACCCGGTATGCCAACTATGCAGTGTCCGAATGTGATTTGCTCATAGGTATTGGGGCCCGATTTGACGATCGGGTAACGGGTAAAATTTCTAGCTTTGCCAGCAAGGCCAAGATTGTTCACATTGATATTGATCCGGCTGAAGTGGGAAAAATTATCAGGGTAGATGCTTCTGTTATTGGAGATGCCCGCCAGATCCTTGAGTCCTTGAACAGGAAAGTGAAAAAGCAATCCCATCCGGAATGGATTAAGCAAATTGGACAGTGGAAAAAAGAATATCCCCTTGCTTATAAAAAAAAGGAGGGAGTAATCAATCCTCAATATGTGGTAGAGCAAATTTATGAGCAGTCAAAGGGCGAGGCTATTATTACCACAGAGGTAGGCCAAAACCAGATGTGGGCAGCTCAATTTTATAAATGTGACAAGCCTCGAACCTTTATAAGCTCAGGAGGCCTGGGGACTATGGGCTATGGATTTCCTGCGGCTATAGGGGCCAAGGTGGGGTGTCCGGACCGGATTGTTTTTGATGTAGCCGGCGACGGCAGCTTCCAGATGAATATTCAAGAATTGGCCACGGCCGTGTATAACAAGATTAATGTGAAGGTTGCTATTTTAAATAATGGATGTCTGGGTATGGTTAGACAGTGGCAGGAGCTTTTTTATGGCCAAAGATATTCCCAAACTATCCTTGAGGGGAACCCTGATTTTGTTAAGATTGCCGAGGGCTATGGGGCAGTAGGTATAAGGGTTACAAAGCCCGAGGAAGTACCTTCAGCCATTCGCAAGGCTATAGAACTTGATCAACCAGTGGTCATGGATTTTCTTGTGAATAGAGAAGAAAACGTATACCCTATGGTACCTCCTGGGGGAGCGATTAATAAGATGTTGGATGAGGAAAAATAAATGAGACATATTATTTCAGTTTTGGTCCGAAATCATCCGGGTGTTTTATCCCATGTAGTGGGATTGTTTACTCGCCGCTCCTATAATATCGAGAGCCTGGCTGCCGGAGTTACTGAACATCCCGAAATTACCCGTATTACCATTGTGGTTACCGGAGATGAACATGTGCTGGATCAGGTGATGAAGCAGGTCAACAAATTAGTAGATGTTTTGAAAGTGGGAGATTTAAAATATCGTCAGGCTATTACCAGGGAACTGGCTATTATTACGGTAAAAGCCGGGCCCAAATCTCGCCATGAAGTAATTGAAATAGCCAATGTTTTTGGGGCTAAAGTTGTTGATATGTCTGAGGATACAATTACTTTGGAATTATCGGGAACAGAGAGGGCCCTTCAGAATATGGTGCGTTTGTTGAATCCCTTCAGTATTGAAGAAATGGCTCGGACCGGTACCATTGCTCTTTCTATGAAAAGCAGCGAACAGTAATAATTAAACAGTATTTTTTTAGACAGGATAGACAGGATAAAAAGAAATATCTCGTAAATTCTGTTAATCCTATCTAATTGAAAAGGGAAAGAATAGCGCAGGGCTTTAGCCCTGCCAGAAGAAATTACCAGTTATTTTTTTTGCAACAGGATTGAACAGGATAAAAAGAAAATCTGGTGAATCCTGTTAATCCTGTCTAATTTAAAAAGGGGAAGAGGGTAGTGCGACATACCATTTCTGTTTTTGTAGAAAATAAATTTGGAGTTTTGGCCAGGATTGCCGGATTATTTAGCGCCCGGGGATTTAATATTGATAGTCTTTCTGTTGGAGAGACCATTGATCCGACGGTTTCAAGAATGACCATTGTTTCTAAAGGGGATGACCAGATTATCGAGCAGGTAACGAAACAGTTACGGCGACTGATCGAGGTTATCAAGGTTATTGATCTAACGCAGAGTGATTTTGTGGAACGGGAGATGGTCATGATCAAGGTGCAAGCCAACCAATCTAATCGAGCAGAAATACTGCGGATTACCGATATATTTCGGGGGAAAATTGTTGACGTAAATCCTAATACTATGACAGTAGAAGTCACCGGAGATGATGGCAAAATAAAGGCTCTGATTGATTTATTAAGGCCTTTGGGAATTAAAGAAATTGCCCGGACCGGTAAGGTTTCTATGGCCAGGGGAAAAAAAGACAAAAATTAAGTTCATAGCATAGAAGTTTTTATTTTTTTATCCGGCTTGCCGGCCATTTTTTTGACAGAATAAACAGGATTGAACAGGATAAAAAAGAAAAATTTCGTAAATCCTGTTAATCCTGACTAATTGAAAGGGGCGAGCATTTGCTTGCCATAGAGATTTAGGCATTTATTTAAGGAGGTTAGGTAATGGCTAAAATGTATTATGATAATGATGCAGACTTGCAGGCCCTGATGGGAAAGACAATTGGGGTGATTGGGTATGGAAATCAGGGAGCCGCTCAAGCGAAAAATATGAAGGATAGTGGGCTGAAGGTTATTGTGAGTGAGGTTAAGGGAAGTCCCCAATGGAAACAGGCCGAAAAAGATGGAATGACCGTTATGAGCACACCGGAGGCCGCAGCCAAAGCGGATGTAATTCAAATCCTTATTCCCGATCAATACCAGGCTGAAGTCTATAATAAAGATATTAAAGAGCACATGACTGCAGGAAAGGCTTTAGTATTTTCTCATGGATTTAATATCCATTTTGGGCAGATTGTGCCGCCGGCTGATGTGGATGTATATATGGTAGCTCCCAAGGGACCGGGATTTTTAGTACGAGAGACCTATGAGCAAAATAAGGGGGTGCCGGCCCTTATTGCTATTCAGCAAGACGCAACGGGAGAAGCCAAGAAATTGGCGCTGGCTCATGCCAAGGCAATCGGGGCAACCAGGGCGGGAGTTCTTGAGACCACCTTTGGAGAAGAGACTGAAACTGATTTGTTTGGCGAACAAGCAGTTTTATGCGGCGGTTTATCGGAATTAATTAAGGCTGGTTTTGATACCTTGGTTGAGGCCGGATATCAGCCGGAAATTGCTTATTTTGAATGCTGCCATGAAGTGAAATTGATTACTGATCTTGTCATTTCCAAGGGAATAAGCGGCATGAGAAAGGCTATTAGTGATACAGCGGAATATGGAGATGTGACCAGGGGAAGCAGGGTGATTAGTGAGGATGTTCGCGATGAAATGAGGGACATTTTAGCTGAGATACAAACTGGAGAATTTGCGCGGGAATGGATTTTGGAAAATCAAGCCAATCGGCCTGTATTTAATGCTTTGAGAAATGATCAGAAAGAGCACCCTATTGAGAATGTTGGCCGCAAAATTCGAGAAATGATGAGCTGGCTTAAATAATTACCATGCGATCACCGATAGCCAGGGAAGGGTTCCCTTTTATTGGGTTTTTTCTTTTGTCAGTCATACTGGCCGGGTGGGCTGGGTTTTTTGTGCTGGCAGGATTTCTTTTGTGTATAGCGGTGTTTGTTCTGTTTTTTTTTCGAGATCCCAAGCGAATACCTCCAACCGATAAGCAGGCAATTGTTTCCCCGGCAGATGGCAAAGTAATTCAGATTCGTGAAATTCCAGCCGGAAAAGCTTTGGAATGCCCAAGTATTCAGCTCAGCGTTTTTATGTCCGTATTTAATGTTCACGTTAACCGGATGCCTTTCAAGGGCAAAATCGTTTCCAAAAAATATAATCCCGGCAAGTTTCTGCCGGCGTTTCGAGAAAAGGCTTCCCTGTTAAACGAGCAGACCTCAATTCTTCTTGTTACCAAAGGGGGGCTGGTGAGGGTGACTCAGATTGCCGGCTTGATTGCCCGTCGGATCGTCTGTCGAATCCAAGAAGGAGAAACCTTGGTAAAAGGGGATCGATTCGGCCTTATTAAGTTCGGGTCCCGACTTGATGTCTATTTGCCAAAGGAAAATACGCAACTGGTTGCTCGGATTGGAGATAAAGTCAAGGCAGGTGAGAGTGTTTTAGCAAATTTTCATTCATTGACCCAGAAAGCGGATTGAAGCTATAAAAAGTGAACATTTTGCCAGGGTTCATAAGTTCATATAGAGAAATAGTAAAAATATATGGGCAAAATGAAAGTCTTGCCAAAAGGTGAAGTACATGAGCATGCAGGAACGTATTGTCTCAATTTTTCAAAAAAGTATTGAAGCGAAACAAGCCTTTTTGAAGCGCTATATGGATCAGTTGGAAAGGGTGGTTACTGAAATTGTTAAGGCTTTGCAGCGGGCAAGAAAAGTGGTGCTTTTTGGAAATGGAGGCAGCGCTGCTGATGCGCAACATCTGGCTGCGGAATTCGTCAATCGATTTTTATATGATCGAGGGGCTTTGGCGGCTATTGCCTTAACTAGCGATAGTTCAGTTATAACCAGTATTAGCAATGATTATGCATATGATCAAATTTTCAGTCGTCAGATCGAAGCCCTTGGCAAAGAGGGAGATGTAGCTATTGGCATTAGTACCAGCGGTAACTCACCTAATGTTTTATTAGGATTGCAGAAGGCGAGGCAGATGGGGCTTTATACTATAGCCCTGTCTGGAGGTGCCGGTGGAAAGATGAAAACTGCTGCTGAAATTTCTTTGATAGTGCCCAGTCAAGAAACCCCGCGTATTCAGGAGGTCCATATTACCATCGGCCATGTCATCTGTGAGTTGGTGGAAGAAGCTCTTTTTCCCAAGGAGAGGGAAAAGTGAGTAAAAAGAGATCGTTCTCTCCTCTTCATATCGAAAAACTCAACACCAAGTCATTATCAAGGCGGAAAAGTAAAGTCCATATCGATTCTTTTGCCAAACCGAGCCTGCCTGGCCTGACGCTTTCAGAATTTATAGAGGGGCTGCCCAGGATTTTGGCGGGAGAGGATTTTCGCCAGATAGTTGATCTGGTGGTCAGGGCAGTGCATGACGAGAAGGCTGTAATCATAGCCATGGGCGCTCACCCAATCAAATGCGGACTTAATCCGGTTATTATCGATTTAATGAGGCGGGGCATTTTGGCTGGCTTGGCTTTAAATGGAGCAGGCATTATTCATGACTTTGAGGTGGCTGTTCATGGGCAGACCTCCGAAGACGTGGATCAGGCTATTGTTCAGGGTGAATTTGGTATGGCTGAGGAGACAGGGCAACAGCTTAATCAGGCCATCAATGAGGGAGTAAAGTCCGGTCTGGGCTTGGGTGAAGCAGCGGGAAAATATGTTTGTGACAGGAATCCTCCTTTTCTTTCCTCCAGTCTTTTGGCCACTGCATATCAACTAAAGATACCGGTCACTGTTCATGTGGCCATAGGCACTGATATTATTCACATGCACCCTGAGGCTCGAGGAGATTTATTGGGCCAGGGGAGCATGCAAGATTTTCGTCTTTTTTGCTCATTCATCACTTCTTTAGATCAGGGGGGGGTGTATTTCAATATAGGCTCTGCCGTGATTTTGCCGGAGATATTTTTAAAAGCAGTAACCTTAGTGCGTAATTTGGGGTATCAGTTGAGGGACTTTACAACCGTTAATCTAGACTTTATTCAGCACTATCGCCCTCAGACCAATGTGGTTCGAAGGCCGGTAATTGGCGGAGGAAAGGGGTTTTCCCTGACCGGGCATCATGAGATTATGGTTCCTCTTTTAGCTGCTGCCATAGTGAATCGTCTGGAGTTGTGAAAAAAAAACGTATTGATAAACTACTTTATGAAAAAGGCCTTGTATCCAGCCGGGAAAAAGCCAGGGCCCTGGTTATGGCCGGCTGCGTATTTATAAAAGATATTCGTGTTGAAAAAGCCGGTCAATTGGTGCCCTATGATGCTCCTGTGGTTTTAAAAAAATCTGCCATCCCCTATGTGAGCAGGGGTGGGATAAAGCTGGAAAAAGCAATTAAAGAATTTGGGATTTTGGTTGCGGGAAAAACTGTACTCGATGTAGGAGCATCAACAGGCGGATTTACAGATTGCCTCTTGCAATATGGAGCTAATCGTGTTTATGCAGTTGATGTAGGGCATGGTCAACTGGATACCAAAATAGCTAATCATCCTAAAGTTGTATGTAAGGACCGTATCAATATTCGTTATGCTTCCTTGGATGAATTTCCTGACCCTTTTGATTTAGTTACCATTGATGTTTCTTTTATTTCTCTGCGCTTGGTACTGCCGGTAATAAAAAAATTATTGGCTCATCCCGGCGGGATTATTGCTTTGGTTAAACCTCAGTTTGAGGTAAGTAAAGGGCAGGTGGGCAAAGGAGGAATTGTTCGTGAACCGGAAAAACATGTCCGGGTTCTTCGTGAGATTATTGATTTTAGTCAGAACCAAAATCTTTTTTTTGTTGATTTGACCACTTCACCTATCATTGATAAGAGAAAAAATCGTGAGTTTTTGCTCTATCTCATTTACCCGGGAAAACCGGCTGCTCAAGACTTCATTGACCGCAAAATTAAGCAGCAATTGCTGTTTTTACAGCAGTAAATATATTTTCAGCCTATGAGGTCTGAATTATTGCTGTTCTGAAGCAAATTCAGGCACTAAAATTTTGACATCTGCTTGTTCGTATAAGCCTTGTATGTAGGCTTTAATATTATTGCCGCTGCTTTTGCCGGACAAACGCTGCTTGATTTGTTCTTTGCTTTCTTTAAATGACTTTTCAGTTGCAGGTTTGGTGTCAGTTACTTTAATGATATGATAGCCAAACTGAGTTTGGACAATATCACTGATTTCCCCCACCTTAAGGCTAAAGGCTGTCTGGGAAAATTCCGGGACCATTTGCCCTCGATCAAAAAAGCCCAAATCTCCTCCCCTTTTGGAACTCGGGCAATCGGAATATTCTTGGGCAAGTTTTTCAAAATCTTCACCGCTTTTGACCTTTTTAAGGATCCCAGTAATTTTTTCTTTGGCCTGTTGGAGTGTTTTTTCATCAGCGGTTTTTTCAACTTTAATCAAAATATGGCTTGCTTTGACCCTTTCTCCCTGTTGGAACTGGGCTTTATGAGCATCATAGTATTTTTTTAATTCTTCGTCACTATGTGACTTGGCTGTTGTTTGGGAAGAGCTCATATGTTGTTTGACAACCTCAGAGATGACAGCATTTTTCTTAAGTTCTTTAATAAGATCTTCCTGGGTAAGTTCGATTTTTGCTAAATAATCGATAAATTCTTGTTCAGAAGGATACTGCTTTTTAATTTGCGCTAATCGGGCATAAATTTCTTCATCAGGTAGTTTAATATTCAATTCATGGCCTTTTTGATAGAGCAGCTCAGTCTCAATGAGCCTTTTAAGAATAATGCCCTTAAGCTTCCGCACTTCCTCGTCCGGCAATTGGCTGGAGACGCCTTTATTTTGTTGGCTGTGAAAGTTAAAGGCTTTATCTAATTCTTCTCTATAGATCTTGGTGTCATTAACCCTTGCTATTACTTCGCCTTTTTGTTCAACTTTATCGGAAGAGGATTTTAGGGCGGCCTCTTTGGTTGGGCCGGAAGAAGAATGGCAAGCACAAAAGAAAAGGCCAAGGATGAGAAAGATAACAATAAAGGCGCATGTTTTTTGGAACTTCATTTTTTTCTCCTATTTTAAAGATGATGAACTTGTAAAAAATCCTTTTCGTTAAATTTGTCATTTCGACTCCAAGGAGAAATCTTATATTTTTCAGCATGTTGTGTAATAAAGACTTTTCACATTCGTTCAAAATGACACGTTGGGAAGACTTTTTACGAGATCATCAAAGATAATAAAAACAAAAAAATACCCTTTTGTGTAAACCCCTTAATAAAGATAATAAAAGCAATTCCTAATGGGATAACTTTCCCATAATTACAGGTAATGATTGATTTGTCAATAATTATCTGTAGTTATCGGCATTTTTTCAGCAATTCATATTAGATGCTCATGGCCAATCGAGCCACCAGGAAGGATGAAAATATTATCTTTTATAATGTTATATGGTTATTTTCGAATCAAAAAGAGGGGTTGGTTGGCGAAATTTTGTTAACCTTGCAAACAATTGAGCTCAAATTTGAAGGCATCCTTCATTTATCTGTTTACATTTTTTGAAAAAAGTAGACTATTATAGGTTTTATCCTCGATTTTAAGAAAGTGTAAATTTATTTATTGGGCTTTATGAAAGATGCCAAATTGAGCTGTTGGTAATTTTAGGCGCGATAAATTTTGATATTTAGCAATGTTCTGCATATAATAGGACGAAATAAAAGAGAGAGGGGTTTTTTTATGTTTTTTAAATTACTCATTCTTTTTATTGCGATTCCTTTGTTGGAGTTAGCGCTGTTGATCAAGATTGGTACCTTGATTGGTACATTTAATACCATTTTGTTGATTTTGATAACAGGTATTTTGGGTGCTGCCTTGACCAAACAGCAAGGATTAGGAGTAATTACCAGGATTCGTGAAGATATGGCCCTTGGAAGGGTCCCTTCCGATGAATTATTCAACGGCGTATGCATTTTGGTTGGAGGGTTTTTGTTATTGACTCCAGGTTTGTTGACCGATGCACTCGGCTTCAGCTTACTGATCCCCACTGCCCGGCAAGTGATAAAAAAATATTTACGGTATAAGCTTGAACAAAAATGGGAAAATGATAATTTTTGGCAGAATCACTAAGAGGTTGTCCGAGAACTGATTAAAGTTGTCAGTTCGAGCGGAGCGAAAAATCTTATCGTATTGAAAATAAAAAATTTTCATATTTTTCCCGGAGTTTACACTGAACATAGTGAATGTGGTCGAAATGACAGAAAGAGGCTTTCTCGGACGCCCTCCTAGGCTTATTGCCCTGAAATTTACATTCTGTTGATTCAATTTGGTCTATACCTATAAAAATGGTCACATGAGAGTTGCAGGATAAGTAAATCTAGCTATTGATCTGATTTTAAAAATTATATAGACTTAAAGCTTCCATGTTTATAAAGTATTAAGGGATAATTTTTATTGTAAAACTTCATTAAAATCGAAGGGGCAAGAAGATGAAAATTAAAAAGATATCGAATTTGCTGGTTATTATTCTGACAGGATTCATGATTACAGGTTTTTCAGCTGGTTCTCTTTATGCAGAAGATTATTATATCGAAAAACATACCAAGACCATGATTGACGGGGAATCGATGGGGGGAGTTTCTACTTTGAAACTGTGGGTAAAGGGAGACTGGGTTCGATATGTAAATAGCAATGATAAGGATAATGCCCTGATTATTAGAATGGATGAAGATAAGGTTTATCAGGTTGATGGGAAGGAAAAAATTGTAAAAGAGATTGATCTAAAATCAAAATTTGTAGCACTGGAAAAACAAATCCAGGTTTCTTCAAAAAAAACAAGGGAAAAGAAAAAAATTGATCAATGGGAAGCCTATCAGGTATTGTTGACCAGTTCGGCCAAAGGTGTATCAACAGAAGTAGAGTACTGGTTAAGTGATAAGATACAATATCCCATGAAGACCAGAATACAAATGGCCGCTTATTTTGGCCAGGGGAAAATTATTGAAGAGTTAAAAAAGTATCCCGGCTATCCCGTAGAGATTATTGTTCATCTAAAAGCACAGCATAAAAAAATTGATATGACGACCAGATTGATAAAATTAGAAAGAAAGAAAGTTGATAAAAAGTTATTCGAGATTCCTGGAGATTATAAAAAGATAGAGCTCCCTTCGAAAAAGCCTGCTGGAATTTCTCCACAACCTAAGGGAGAAAAAAGCGAAACATCTCCTTAACCTGTTGATATATCGAACAAAGCAGATAAGAAGTAGGGAAGGGGGAATCGTGTAAAATGCTGTGCATTGAAAAGGTGAAGTTTTGGCAACTTTAAAATTGTATCCAACTATTGATCAAAGAGTTACCCTCATTATAAATAGGGAAGGTTTGCAGCCTTTCAAAATGGAGACGGCCGTTCGTTTAATTACATCTGAAGGCAAAATTGAATTGTTTTTGTTGCAGGAGGGTACAAATGAATTGATAAAAGAGGGAATCTCTATAAATATGGAATTTTTTAAGAAAGGGAGTTATTACAGGTCTCAAACGGTCATTGAAGATTTTTTCCTGTCTTGGGGTCCCGAAGGAGGCAAACAGGTCCCCCACCTTGTATTAAGTCCGCCCTGTAATATAGAGAAGATACAGAGAAGGAAGTTTTTTAGGCTTACTATTGATTTGCCCTTTAGATTTATGCCAGTCTCTTTTCCTGCGGAATTTGAAAAAAATGTTTTACAAAGAAAGCAGGCCATGGCCACATGGCATAGTCAACTTAATCATCAAGCCTACTTAGCCCATAGTGTGGATTTTAGTGGCGCTGGGTTGATGATGATTTCGGAATTTGCCCTGTCCGATGGGGATGAGATTTTTTTGGCAATTCATGTTCCGGGTTTGTCTCTGGAAGTGGCCGCAATAGTGGTGCGGTCTTATTCATTTGAGAGCTACGATAAAAAGCTTCAACAAAAAGCTGTCCGGTTTGTTGGGTTTGATAAAAATGAACAAGACCAGATTATTACTTTCATCTTTAGAGAACAGAGACGACGGGCAAAATGATAAAGTAAAATTGTTATTGAAATAAACCAAATTCAAACCCGCCTTTCAGTGTTTCCTTATGCCTTGATTTTTTTATACACCATATTTAAGTCGTATTTATACCAAATTATCAATTTATTATAAAAAAAATTACATATAAATTGAGTAACCCCTATTGGTCAAAATTTCCGATATTGAAGGTAGTTATTAATATTACGGTGACAATTATTTACTGAATGATTATTTTTTTTATCGTGGCTAATAAAATTTAAGCTGATGAATGTCATTGATTTTTGTCTATAAATGTCGCTGTAGTGTTAAAAACAATGAAAAATAAATTTTTTAAGATTTAAGGAGGCCATATCATATGAGATACATGAAAAACATATTATTTACGCAAATTATGGTGTTTGTTTTAGCTGTGTTTTGTTTGAGCCCTCGGATTGCAAAGTGTCAAAGCCTGACTATTAATAATCAATGTGGGATTCTGAAAGATATGGTCAGTTATAAAGTATCTATTAGGATGGCTCTTAATGCCGTAAAATCTTTCGGGTTTGATCTGCATTTTGATCCTGAGATTTTAGGATATAGAGACTATAATCGGGGGAAAATGATGGAACAATATGATTTTATGGACTGTACCCAAACAAAACCCGGAATATTGCGATGCGGGGGGTTCGATAAGGGCGAACATTGCATTTTGGCCGGGCAGGCAGGGGTAATGGTGGTTTTATATTTTCATAAAATCAAATGCGAAAACACAATATTGAGTTTTAAAGATTTAACTGATGATTTGGAATTTTGGAGTTCCGGGGTAGGACGATTTTTTTGTCTGGGAAGATAGGGCAAGCAAAAAAAATTTCCAAGGGTAATGTGAAATAAAGCTAGAAGGGTAGTGGCTTTTAGCGTGAACTTATTTTGATCTTTTAATTTTTAGATGAATATTCAGGTGATAAAAATGAAAAAATTGTTTTGTAAATCTATGATTTTCAGTTTTTTAATTATTTTTTTGACAACCAATGTCACGTGGGGTGAGAAACTAGATATCCAAAAGCTGAATAGACTTATTGAAAGGACCAGGAAACGATGGGTAGCTGCTGAAAATCCAAAATCGCGGCTTAATAAGAAAGATCAACAGCTTCTTTGTAGATTAAAGAAGAGGCAATTAACGGGGAATGAATTTCATGGTAAAATTTTAAAAAATGAAAGCTCTGATTTTACAGTTGGGAGAGCAAAAAATTTTTTTGGAGAAAAGGGATTTTATATTCCCCAACATGATAGTTCTTTCAATGGACTTAAAACGGTAGGGGTCCCCTCTTTTTTCGATTGGCGGGATATTGACGGACAGGACTGGATCAGCAGTATCCGAGAGCAGGGCGCATGTGGGTCCTGTTGGGCTTTTGCTTCTATTGCAGTTATGGAGGCTACACAAAAAATCGGCTTTAATGACTCGTATTGGGATACTGATTATTCGGAACAGTTTATGGTTTCTTGTAGCGAAGGTACCTGTACCTATGGATGGTATTTGGATAGTAGTGCGGAATTTTTAAAATCTACGGGAGCGCCGACTGAAGAATGTTTTCCTTATCGGGGTCAGGATTTACCCTGTGAGAATCGATGTGAGGATTGGATGAGCCTGATTAACAAAATTCCGGATTGGAATTGGATCAGTGGTTTTCCCCAATATGTTACTACTGCTTCCATTAAAAAAAAGTTGCTTAATGGCCCTTTAATGGCCGGGTTTACTGTATATGAGGATTTTATGCATTATTCTCATGGGGTTTATGAGCACGTGCAAGGAGAAGCCCTTGGAGAACATGCGGTGGTAATTATAGGATGGGACAATAAGGATAGCAGTTGGATTTGTAAAAATAGCTGGGGACAAGGGTGGGGAGATTCAGGATGGTTTCGCATTAAGATGGGGCAAAATGAATGTGGCATTGAAGAAGGGCTGATCTTTTATTCGCCTCCTATATCCTGGGAATGCGATCGCTTGGAGAGTTTTGAAGAGAAAATGGAACTACCATTGGAATGGAAAACAAAGACCCAGAATTCCAATTGTACTTGGGAAATCACTAAATTCCCGGTGTTCGAAGGGACCCAAGCGATCAGCATTGAGTATGATCCTGATTTAAAATACCAGGATGAATTGTTGATGAGCTGGGAATTTAAAGGATGCGATTTGATGGTTTCCTTTGCTTTTATGGGTTCTCATTACTGGGGAGTATCTACTGACAATTATCGAGTCAGTCTATGGGTTGTAAAGGGTGATTGGGACGCTGGGGGGGATGATGATATTCTGATTACTGAAAATATTTTAAAAGACCACTTGCAAGATGATGATGAAAGTTGGGTATGGTATCCTGTAACCTATTATTTACCCCCGGAAGCTGACCATAGCAACATACGTCTGGCTTTCCGCTATCAAGGGTTGGATGGGGCTCAGTTTTCTTTAGATAAGGTTTGTATTAAAGGGATTCAGCAACACGAATTTTGCGAATGCAGCATAGAAGACTGGGGCGCCTTGGATATCAGCCAAGGCAGTGAAAATGTCTTTATTCGTATTCAAAATGCACCGAACGAAGTGAATACATTTGGCTATGATATCATCTATGATCCTAATAGGCTCTCATATAATGGATTTGAGCCGGCAGATTTTTTTAAAAACCCTAATTTTTGCGTGTGTGATGAGATTAACAAAGGACAGATTCGTTGCAGAGGGGGCGATGCCGAAGATGAGGGGGAAGAAAAAAGTATTCCCATTGGCTATAGCGGCACTATGGTTACCCTTCAATTTTCTCCAATTGATTTGGCTCCGGAAGGAAGTGGTGTCTGTTTGCGAAATTTGACAGATGACATAGCAGAATGGGATGCCACTGATGGATGTCTTCTTCCTTATTCTTGTTCATATGATGTTGATGGAAACGGGCTGATAACTCCTGGAGACGCTCTGTGCCTCTATGAAAAGCATTTAGGGCTGTGCCCCACATCTTGTGGTCCTTGTCAGGACATATGTGGTGATGTAGATATGGATGGGCATTGCACTCTTTCTGATGTCTTGCTTGTGTTTCGTGCCTATTTGAACGATGAAGGAGTCAATGATTAATACTATACAGCGATTCCCGACCAGCTTGAAATAGCCCATATATAAGGGACATCCAAACAAGTTTTCGTAAACAATTTAAGGAAATCAGGGTGGGTCGAAGGCTACTCGACGTGCCGGAATAATTATGTTATCATCAGATAACTTAT
>DAOURK010000195.1 GCA_030625085.1 Pseudomonadota bacterium | reverse complement strand
CCATGTATTGCTGCGTCTTCGCAATGTCTACATCACACCACACAGTGCCTTTAATACAAAAGAGGCCATTCAACGTATTCTGGATACAACTGTGGAGAATATTACTGCCTTTGCCCTGGGTAGGCCTCAAAATATAGTCACAGGATAGCTTTTTTCCTAGGCAACGCAAAAGCCGAGAATTTTATTCAACTGCTCAATAAAACATTCATAATCACGATAAAGAATAGTCTGTAATCCACAGGAGCCGGCTCTCTCAATATTACCCGGATCATTATCTACAAAGAGGGCCTCCTGGGGTGTAACCTTCAATATATGAATTATATCTTCAAAAAGTGTTATATCTCTTTTGCTTTTGCCAAGATGGTAGCTATTGAATATATGATCAAACTCAGGAAAAAAGTGATCTCGTGCATCCAGACGATCCAGCCAATCGGTCTGGTCGCTGAGAATTGCGGTAAGAAGGCCGAAGCTTTTTAGAACTCTTACAACAGCAATCATTTCCGGACGGAGGATAAAGCGCCTTAGGATTTTTTCTGTATATACTTCGTTACTTTTTCCTTGAATACCTGAACGTTTGCGCATCATTTGCCAAAAATCAGTTTCATTTTTGTGGCCTGTTATGTATCCGGATTCAAAAACAGCTTCCACCGCTAATGTATATAAAAAAATCGGATCGAGGCCGTTTTTAGCGGCAATGGCTTCAAATCCCTTTCGAAATCCTTCTTCAGCCACCACACCCCCAAAATCAAAAAACACTGCCTTTACAGGTATAATCTTATTGGGCGCAACCATAATTTTTAACTCCTTGAATTTGTTTCCTATTTACATTGAGGCCCCTTGAATCAAAGGGATGATACAAATTTTCCTTTGATACTTGTATACCAAAATGCAGATAGCGCATATGAGCTTGGTTTTCTCCGGCAACGGCATTAATTAAATATGGAAAAGCTGATGCCGATAAAAAAAGCTCGGTTTTTTGAAGAAAAAATGATTAGGGATTTATGGCAATCTTTTTTTTAACCAAGAAAGCACTTCTTTAGGATTATGATAATCCATTATATTTTCTAAATTTTTTAAAGGGATTTCTGCTCGCGCCATACTTTTATGCCCACCGGCCAAACCAAATTCTCCAAACATCTCTGAAGCCGCTTTTCCTGCATCCTTTTGAATTCCATCATTTCTCAGTATCACTTCAAGGTTTCCTTTGTAAAGCCCGGAGACAATACTCCAATCAATTGAGTGTATCTTCATCAGAAAATCAGCAATTAAGACACACACATCAGGGTTTACTACCTTTTGCAGGTGTACATATGCATAGTTTTTGTGAAATTGCACGCTCTCAAGTGCCATTTGATAATATTTTAAGAAATCAATTGATATTTCCGCATATTCAATTCTGCGGGTCAAATTAACATTAACATATTGAAAAATATATTTAAAAGAGCGCATGTCTTCAAAAGTGGCTTGACGCTCAAAATTATCAGTATCCGTCTTAATCCCGTAAAAGAGGGCAGTAGCAAGACGAGCTGAGGGTTTGATCTTAGCCGCTTTTATATAGCCTATCATGATAGTTGAAGTAGCTCCCAATCGCGGTCGAATATCAGTAAAGGCAGCCTTGTCGTTTGTCTTGGGATGATGATCGATGATAACATTGAAGGAAAAGGGAGTAAATTTTGGATTATGAGATGGTTGAGAGTCAACCATTACGAATTTTGTAAATTCTGCCCTGCTTATCTTATCAATGTACGTAAGGTCTATATTTAAGAGACGAATAAGGGCTAAATTATCCGGTCGCTTTATAATATTTATATGAGATATAGTAACACTTTTTACACGGCGCCAAAGAAGACGTTTCACTGCCAAGGCGCTTCCAATCGCATCCGGGTCAGCATTTATAAGAATGAGAACTCTATCTTCTGCGCTAAATTGTTCATAGAATTTACGCAATTTCTCAATATATGAAGATTTTATAGACAAACTCCTTAAAGACCCCTGATTTTCCTGTCGTTATGTTGAGAGTTAGATTATGTTGATAGTTATGTGGCCAATAAATAGAAAATATATGTCCTCCTTTTTATGCCTTTAAATCCTTTCCTTTATTTAATTCTTTTAATTCCTATAATTCGTATTATTTTTGTATATTATTAGTTTTAGTCTCTAAAGTTTCGATGGGATAGCCACCCTCTTGCCCATCTTTGATACCGCCTTCAAAATCATATACATTTTTATAACCCATTTTTATTAATTTTCCAGCAGCTTCAGGGGAAGCTGCACATTCAAAGCTAGCACAGTACACAACTATTTTTCTGTCCTTTATCGGGATTTTATCCGCCACTTTTTGTTCAAAATCAGGATCTTGTATAGGAACATTAATTGACCCTTTTATATGCCCCATTCTAAAACTATTTTCAGACAAAACATTAATGGGGACAAAATCCTCTTTTTTATCTATCATTTCCTTCAATTGTTCCCTGGTTATGGTGTTCATCCAAAGTATCTCCTCGTATTTTCATAGAGATTAGAAGAAATTGAAAATCATACTGCTCCACAGATAAAAACTCTATGGAGCAGTATATTATTGATCCTTTCGGTTATTCTATGTTCTAACGTTGCATTAAAAAATATTCCATATTCATCTGCTATTATTGCGGTAATGCTGCCAGCAAATTATTGCAGACCTCCTCGCATTGAAAACAAATATCAGCACATATTCGGCAGTGCTCGTATTTTTCAGCGTGCATCTTGCACTCCTCACCACAATCTCGGCAAGCCACAACACATGCCTGAAGCTGACTACGCAATATATCTACGTCAGTCTCTGTCTGGCGAGAGAGCAGTCTTCCTGTTGTTTCACAGATATCGGCACAGTCCTGGTTTAGTCGAATACAACGGGTAAGAGTTTCGTCTTTCTCGCCGACACAGGCATCAGCACAAATGGTGCATATTTTGGCACAGCCGTTAATTGTTTTGATACCTGAAACAAGTGCTTCAATTTCTATTATCGGCGGATAGGGATGGGTCTTGAGCATTTCCTCAAGTAGGCACATATTAGGCGAAGGTTCTGCTTTTATTTCAGAAATTGCTTTCGAATTAAATATAAAGACATTGATTAAAAAAACTGCACAAAGTGCAATAATAGATAAGAATATACTCTTTTTCATCTTAAATTCTCCTAAAATTTTATCGATTATAGTATAAAGATTACTTATCTATATCGGTAAAATCAAAGGATATCACTGAATATAAAAGAAATGTATCATTCGGCAGCAAAGTGCAGAGTCTTTTTGGACATACTCATTTATTTCATTTTAAGGTGTTCGCAATTCATGTGATACCATTGGGATAGACGCTGCGGATTTATTCCCGCCAGATATCCTAAAATAATGGCTTGATTAATTATGGTAGTCCGTATGATTCCCAGGGAATCCCATCTCCGGGGTGAAGTGCAGGCCGGTGCCTTGAGTGTTACAACACGTCCATAGGAGTGTATATGCCTCATGAAGGCAAAATCTTCCATGATGGGTAGATCAGGAAACCCGCCCATTAAACGAAAAAAGGCGGCCCTAATAAAAATTCCCTGGTCGCCATAGGGCATCTGCAAATATCGGGAACGAAAATTCACCATCAGTTCAAGGATTCTCAAGCTCGGAGAATCTCCATTGATGTGCAGACTGAAGGCGCCGGCTACAATATGCGGATTTTGAAAGGTAAGGCGAATATGATTATCGAATCCATGAGGGAGGAAGGTGTCAGCGTGTAAAAAAAGCAGAATATCGCCCTGTGCCGCTTTAGCTCCTTTATTCATTTGTCCGGCTCGCCCCGGTGATGAAGTAATAACCTTTGCCCCGCATTCTTTAGCCAATTGCACAGTATTATCAGTACTGCCCCCATCGACTACGATAATTTCAGCCTCAGAGGCAGTGTGAACGTACTCAATGGCTTTAGGAATGTTTTCAGCTTCATTAAGAGTAGGGATAATTACTGATAGCGACGAAATTTTTTTATTTATCTTTTTCTCTAAGGTATACCAGAGATATAGGTCTTCGGGACCATCTACATCCCCCAATGGGGTGAGAAGCCTTAATGAAAGGGCCATTTTTTCTGCTTTGGTAATAGTCCGCTGTAATACATTTTTCGTCCCCCAGGGAATATCCTCAAATAGAGCAGGAATTACTCTTTTCATGCCTATCAGATAGTATCCCCCATCATTGGCGGGGCCAAGTATCAGGTCATACGTATCAAGCTGCATGAAAGCTTGCTCTAATAATTCAACGCTAATGCCTGGACAATCAGTACCGATGATAATCACCTTACCCAATTTTTCATGAAAACTTTGCCGGAAAGAGCTAAGCATACGATCACCAAGGTCCCCCGGACACTGACGGCGATAACAAAGATCATCTCCAAAGACCTTGCCCATAAGATATGTATCTGCCCCATGCCCATGCACCTCAAGAGAAACTGAGCGCCGATGTATTAATTGGTTTGCTGTTTTTAAGGTATGCAGGGTCATTTCCCAATGCAGCGCTGCTGAACCTTTTTTGCCCAAGGCAGGGATAAGTCGGGTTTTTACCTTTCCGGGATCAGGATAGCGGGTGAAGACAATCAATAGCTCACCACACGATTTTTCCATAGAATGGCCCCCTTCTCTTTTTACACAGCTTTAATACCTATACAATCCCTTACCATAGCACTGGTTAGAACCTCTTTTTTTTCAAAACAAAAAAATAACCACTGCCAATCTACAAGGAATAAAATGAATCATCTATGGTAAATTTCCAGATAATCAATAAAGGAGACTGATTTTTCTCCCGTATTATCAGAATCATTCATAATGGCAATGCTGGCAACAGCAGGCGGTTTTTCACCAAAAGCTATTCGATAATCTTGTATAATGTTAACCTCTTCCTTTTGCCATGTGCCCACCTTTGATGGGCCTTGTTCCAATACAATCATTTTGGATTTATCCGTATAAGGGCTGGTAATTATCCTCTCCTTATGCTCCTTATTTGCCCAGATATAATTCAGACTGCTGTGAGGAGGGTATTTCCCATAGAATAATTTCGCCGTTCCGTATTTCATTTTTTCAAAAAATCCTGCTTTTTTTGGATCATATTTAAAAATAATATAAACCCTTATGGGATAATCATCCCCTTTTTTGGCAGTGGCATCTCCCTTGGCATATATATTATCCACACGCCATTGCCAACGCACAGAGGGAAAGGAATAGCAATTAAACTTTTTTTTGTAGATAAGCGCTGAAGCCGAGGAATTACTTTCCGCCTTTAAATAAGACTCCGATTCTGTCTGCTCAATCATATAAGAGGAATGCTTCTTTATTTTCGGAAAATAGAGGGGTCCCCAATTATCAAGAGTTTCAAAATCTTCTCTCAAGAAAAATTTACTGTCTTGTCCAAAACTATGCCCGCATATGTGTATAACGATAACTATGAAAATAAAAAAAACTGTTCCATATTTTATGCTATCTGTTTTCCTCAATGGTTATCTCACTTTCTATATGCCAACCATTCATTAATCAACTCTCCTGCGTGCGACCGGAAAATTTGTATATCCATATATCGGAAGGACTAAAGAATCCTCTCTCTTGGTAATTCGATTTTTACTTGCGGGGGCCCTATTTTTCAACTATCAGCAAATGGCATTTGGGGATTATGCCAAAACTAGCAAAATCCCCAAATAGCAAATGGATATATAGGAAAGTGTATGTATTTAAAAGCTTTAAATCCTTTTGATGGATGAAAAAAAATATTACTCCAAAAAAGCTGAGCTAATTTTTTCATCATCTTTATATCGGTTTTATTTGTATATTTTACATCAAATGATTTGTTAGCCACAATTTTTATCAATTGTCATCCGTGCTTGATAACCAAGCTTCTGCTTCTATTTTTTGATCCCTACTAAAGGCTTTAATTTCCAGACCCGGGAATAACGCACCCTCGAATTCACTTACTTTCTTTAACCAGGTTTTGTCAGTCAAAACTGCTGCACGCCTGAATTTTTTCAAAAATCCAAACATAGAAGCCGAGAAAATTCTATTGTAATTGCGTCAAGTGAAGGGACATGGAAATCAATAACGTCATAAAGCATTTTGCCGTTTTCAATGTTCTCCGCCTTACTGACAAGTTCGTCTAAGGCAATTATCATATCCTCAGCATTTAACTTTCCGCTCATCTCAATATCTAAACGATTCATGCCTTTTCGTATTACTTTAAACATAAGCTTGCCTATTATTGAGTCTCTTATATGGCAATAACGGAAAGCTCACTTGCGCCAAACAGGCCGCCAGTCTTTTCGGCGGGCTATTTGGCGTCAAGTGTAGCGCCTGGTTCGGTGATTATTTCTGGTATTTCATATACAATGCGGCCATTTTTCCATATAGGAATTTTGAGATTATTTTTTCTAGCAGTTACAGAAACTTTAGCAGCGGCCCGCTGTAAAGCCTTAAATCCTAAGAGAGTATATTTATTATGTCTTTCCATAGCTATTACTCCGATTCATCAATAATTACAGGAACGTTTCCTGATGTGTCATATACAATCCAATTATTAGACAAGGGTTTATACAATTTTTCGAAATTGTCCAAACTTCTTTCAAAACGGCGCCTAATATCTTGCTCTGGCACATTATGGCCGCCTTGAGCAACTCTTAATTTCACTCGTTCAATCGCGAATTCAACAGACGGTAAACTGAGATAATAAATAATTATTTCATATTGCTTTTTTTTCCAATCTTTTATTTTTTTAACGTATCCTTTACCGCTAAACGTTGTTTCAAAAGCAAAGGACTCATTTTTCTTGACACATTCATCAATATGCCGGATCATTATTCTCATTGCTTCCATGGCTATTTTATCTGGTCTGAAAGGAGCTAATCCCTGAGCAATCAAGTCTGCATTTATAAAATTAAAACATTCAGCTTCCACCGGAAGAAACTCTGTAGCAAATGTTGTTTTTCCTGCACCATTAGGGCCGGCTATTATGTAACATTTCTTTTCCAAAATAGAGATTCCTTATTTTTCACATATTAGTAAAGCAATATATAAACATTATATTATTTTACTTGAATTAGTAAAGGTTTTGATTTAATCATACATCCTTGTTCGGTGAAATTTTATGTACTTTTTAATCCCCACTTAATAATGCCATTTTCTGTTTGTGAATTGACATAAAAGATCATATTATTTTTTAACTTAAATTGATAATTCCAAGGTTTGTAGTCTGTTGGTCTAGGATTAATAGTTGCAGGTAAATATTTTTTTATAAATTTAGTTTCTTGCCATTCTGGTTCGGTTACATCATGATATGTCCACCCCAGGCCAGCTTCACATAGTTGCCATAAACAACCATCTTCTGTTTCAAATATTGGTAGCCCCTTATTTCTATTATTGGGTAATGATAATTCCCATACATGTACTATACGTTCTTGTTTTTTTAATTTCCTTTTTTTAGGTAATGGTTTTAAAGGACCAGCATTTCCTGATTTGATCTTGGTTAACTCTTCTGGATGGAGAATTATTATAGGACTTATATCAAAAGAGATATAAGAAAATTGTTTCCCAGATTAAATGTTGTTAATTACCGGCGATTTATTGCCATGCTTTCCTCACTCTCAGGAACCATCATAAATAGATCTGAACTGGGCCGATCATTAGATGCCTCAGAGGTGACAGTAAAGGAATATCTGGACATTGCCCAGGGAACTTTTCTATGGCGTAATATACTCAGTTATGAAAAAACGAAAAGTAAGTCTATTGTCAAGATGCCTAAAGGGATATTTAAAGATTCCGGACTTGCCCATTATTTACAAGGGATTAGCACCAAAGACCAATTACATGTCTCTCCC
>DAOURK010000115.1 GCA_030625085.1 Pseudomonadota bacterium | reverse complement strand
ATGAATAGAAATTCTAAACAAAAAAAAATGATAAAAAAAATTCAAAAAATTATCAAAGATGTATATTTTCCAGAAAAGTTGATAGATATCTTTAAATTTAGATTAACTGCTTAAAATCCAACGGGAGTTTTTTTCTATAGGCTTTAGCCCTTGTATAGTAAGAATTTTTTAAGGGTGAAAAAAAGCCTCTAAAGCCATTTAATGAGCTTCGCCGACCTTTATTTTATAGCGCAAGGTTAAAGTCTTGCTAAAAGGCGAAGGCTAAGATTTATTCCCTCATTTTTTTCCTTATAGAGATTTTTCTTTTAAATAGTCGATAATTGTCTGACTTAATGAACCTGAAATAAAATATACATATATGATAATACCCGGATCAAGGGGTTGAATATGGAGATATATAATATGGAAAAGGAGTTAACGTTTAAAATAGGAGGAGAGGCAGGGCAGGGGTTGGTAACTATCGGTGACATTCTGTCTAAGCTTTTTGCCAGGGGAGGTTGGCATGTTTTTACCAGCCAGGATTATGAATCCAGGATTAGGGGAGGGCACAATATTTTTCAAATACGCATTTCTCAAGATACTATTACGGCTATGGCCGATCGGGTAGATATTCTGATTGCTCTCAATAGGAAAACAATTGACCTGCATTTGTCTGAATTACACAATAAAAGCATTGTCGTCTATGATGGAGAGAAAATTAAGGACTTAGCGAAAGAAAAAGGCCGATTTATAAGCATCCCCATGAATCGGCTGGCTATGGAAAGCGGTGGTACTATTTTGGCCAATACTGTGGCTGTAGCGGCAGTGTTAGGTGTCCTTGGATATGAACGAAAATCCTTGGAACAATATCTGGGGAGCTTCTTTCGCAAAAAGGGAGAGAGGGTAATAGAACAAAATCTGCAGGCCGCCCAAAAAGGTTATAAAGAGGGCGTTCGGATCTGTGAAGAAAAAGGCGGCTGTGCATTTCATATTCAGCCCTTATCATCCCAAGGTAAAATGCTAATTACTGTCAATGAAGCTATAGCTCTTGGAGCATTGGCTGCCGGCTGTAAATTTTACACAGCCTATCCAATGACCCCGTCAACGGGGATTCTTACGTATATGGCTTCAAAGGCAGATCTGTTTGGCGTTGTGGTAGAGCAGGCAGAAGACGAAATTGCGGCCATAAATATGGCCATTGGAGCGAGCTTTGCCGGTGTTCGGGCTATGACCGGTACATCCGGCGGCGGATTTTCTTTGATGGTGGAAGGACTTTCTTTGACAGCAATGACTGAAACGCCTGTGGTAATCTTCCTGGGACAACGCCCCGGACCTGCTACGGGACTTCCTACCAGAACGGAGCAGGCGGAGTTAAAATTTTCTATTTTTGCAGGCCACGGGGAATTTCCCCGCCTTATCCTGGCGCCGGGAAACCCGGAAGATGCCTTTTATCTTACGGCACATGCCTTCAATATGGCCGAAAAATTTCAAATACCAGTCATTATTTTGAGCGATCAATATCTGGCTGATTGTTATTTTACTTTAGACAAGGCGCTTGATCCTTCTCGAATCAGTATTGACAGACATTTGCTCTCTTCAGAGGAACTTCAACAAATGGAGGGAGATTATAAACGCCATGCTTTCACTGAAGAGGGGATTTCTCCGCGGGCCTTCCCCGGGCAAAGTTTTCAATTAGTAATGACAGATTCCGATGAACACGATGAATGCGGGCATATTATTGAAGATAGAGATACCCGCAATAAGGAAGTGGAAAAAAGAATAAAAAAGTGGAAAATCATGCGGCACGATATGCTGTCTCCCAGTTTCTATGGCCATCTGAGGGCCAGAAATCTTTTGATTTGCTGGGGGTCAACCTGGGGAATTGTATCGGAAGCGTTAAATAAATTGCAGGATAAGGGCAAGGATATAGCCATGCTTCATTTTAGACAGTTGTGGCCCTTTCCTGTTAAACAGGTTATGGATTCATTAACAAACAGGGATAGATTATTTTGTATTGAAAATAACGCCACAGGACAGTTGGCTGATCTTATTCGGTCAAAAACCGGTATTTTAATAGATCGAAAAATTTGCCAAGCCAATGGACGGCCTTTTTTAGCGCAATATCTTGCTGATAGTATTGAAGAGGAGGTGTTGAGTTAAATGTTAACTATAGAAGATTATCAAGGGATCAAAGAAGCCTGGTGCCCCGGATGCGGAAATTTCGGCATTCTGAAATCAATGAAAAAGGCTTTAGCGGATTTGCAAATTCCCCCGGCCAAGCTTGTATTAGTATCCGGTATAGGACAGGCCAGCAAATTGCCTCATTCCCTGAGAAGTAATTTTTTTAACGGCTTGCATGGCCGGGCATTGCCTGTGGCCCTGGCTGTTAAAGTGGTAAATCCGGAATTAACTGTTATCGTCACTCATGGAGATGGCGATTGCTATGGCGAAGGAGGAAACCATCTTTTACATAATATGCGCCGGAATGTTAATATCACTTGTATTGTCCATAACAACAAGGTGTACGGCCTAACCAAAGGGCAGGCTTCTCCCACCTCGGATTTAGGATTCAGGACCAAGATTCAAACCCATGGAGCAATACTTTCACCCTTTAATCCTTTAGCTGTGGCTATTGCCATGGATTGCAGTTTTGTGGGCAGGGGCTATGCGGCAGACTCTGCTTATCTGACTGAGCTGATCAAAAAAGGTATTCAACATAAAGGTTTTTCTCTGATTGATATACTGCAACCTTGTCCGATTTTCAATAAGGTCAATACCTATAAATGGTATCAGGAAAGGGTTTATCATCTGGAAGAGGACCGGGAGTTTGATCCTCAGAATAAGCTTAAGGCATTTGATAAAGCCCAGGAATGGGGGGATAGAATCCCCCTGGGAGTTTTTTATCTTCACCAAAAGCCTACCTTTGAAGAGCAACTTCCGGCTCTGAAGGCAGGTCCTTTATGGAAACAGGAAATTCAACCAGATAACGTTTTGGAGGTAATGAAAGAATTTTATTAAAACTGACACCTTCCATCCGAAGTTGTTTCCGATGGTATCGATGTGATCGGCGGAATAACCCTTATTGCCGATCTTCGTGCGGTAATTCAACTGGAATTTGATCTTAAACTATAGATTTTCATAAAAATAATTTCATAACCGATATGAAATTTGATGGTCTCGTAAAAAGTCAGATTTGGCAAATCTGTCATTTTGACCGCAGGGAGAAATTTTATATTTTTTAACACGTTACCTGAAGAAGATTTCTCACAGGAGTTTACACTGAACGTAGTGAATGTGTTCGAAATGACAAGTTGATGAGACTTTTTACGATTGCATAAAATTTAATATCTAAAAATCTATATTTAGAATATACAGGCAAGATCCCTCAGGGCAGGATTGCCAAGCGATTAGGGACAATTTAAAGAACAATATCCAGCCATTTAGAAAAAAAGGCAGAGTTGCCATATTTTCTAAAAGCCGATTTATCGAAAGGATTTATCGTTGCCCACCTAGCCCAAAAGCACTGCTGGACAGAGCCTATGGTCTGGTCTCTGGCCCTTGAGGGGTTATGGAAAAAATCAAGAAGAAAAAATAACAATAAGGCCTAATAAACTCTTAAGCAATCTCAATGGCGCCTAATCAGGTTTTCGGTTTGCCCTTTGCTTCTACTGTTTTTTTCGTTACATTATCAGTGAGATATACGGTAAATTCCTTGTCAACAGGTAGATATACAGTATAATATTCTACACCGCAAGCCGTTCCACCAAGAGTATCAAGCCAAGAATAATGAGCCGGTATTCCACTTCCCCCGGTACCTTTGAAGTTTACATCACTAGATGGATCATAATTGGTCGTACCTTCCGGTGTTATTTTGAGCGGGGCAACGAGGCGCCGGCTCAGATCCAGGGTTTCGTCTCCATTGTCATCAGAGGTAACCTTAATGCTTAAGGTGGCCGCCATATCTCCGGTTTCCGATTGACCGGTATCAGTAATATCGTTTTCCCAAATTAAGGTATAGACAGTATAACCTTCCAGTGTATCCGGAATTGTTTTATCAGTATCGCCATGAAGAAGACCGTCCGTGACTGAAGCCTTGATTTTGGTCCCGCCGGTCAAAGGATTACCGTTGTAATCAGAAACCGTATAGATAAAGGTTTGACTCCCTGTATTGTAAATAGATGAAAAATCACCATAACATGGTTGGGTAAGGGGCAAGTTGGGATCAACTGTATTGGCATCTAAACATTGGACACATGGGTTGTTGGTGTCAAACAGGCGGCAAAATGTATCGGAAATAGGGGTGATGGTGATTATTGTGCGGTCGGAGAAAAGGGCCTGAGTAGTGGTGAAGATTTGATAAAGATCTGTGGGAAGGTTTTCATTAACATCAAACCAATTATCGCCCTGGTCCAGACTTTTATAAAGTTTTCTGTTATACGTGCCTGTATAAAGAATATCTGTTCCCTGTATACCTAAACAAAGAAGTCTTTTATCACGTAATCCATTGCCGTTAGTTTCCCACCAGGTGTCTCCGCTGTTTCTGCTTCTAAAAACACCGCCTGTGGGCGAATTTCCATCCCCATAGGTAGTTGCATAGTATACTCCATAGCAGTCAACGACCAGATCAGTAACATAGGTGTTGCTTACATCAAGGGCATTGACATTTCGGTTTGGTATATTCCATAATCCGGCTTTATTTGCGCTATAGAAAATACCTCCCAGTGTTGTTCCAAGGCACAAATTTGATGGGATGGTCACCCGAATGGGAGCTATAGTATTTATTACTGTTGAGGTGAGGCCGGTATTCATGGTTTTCCAGATATCGCCGCTGTCCGTGGTTTTTAAGATCCCATCGCCCAGGGTGCCTGCATAAACAACTATGGCATTGGGGTCGGTGGTGCTTGGATCTATGGCCATGGAAAGGATATACCTGTCGGTCAACTCCCTGCTTTTCAGTGTTCAGGTAAACCCTCCATCAGTAGAAACATAAATTCCGTCTCCGTATGTTCCGGCATAGATGGCGCTATGATTAACCGGATCAGTGTCGTTTGGATCTATCGCCAGGGCATAAACCGGATAGCGAATGGGCAATACATCGCCAGTCCAATAATCAATGCTAATATCTGCTCCATCGGTAAGGTTTTGAGTGATAAACTTTATGCTCTGATCATTTGCAAAAATATAATTTGGGGTTTCCTCTCCGTCTAAATATACATTGGTTTTGGCCCTGTTTTTAGTAGAGGCATAGCCCAAGGTATAGGTCTTTGAAAGACCGTTAACCCACGTAGAAACTGCGGGGCTGGTATCAAGAATGCCTAAGTCTTCTCTCATAATTTCCTTGGATATGCTCATATTGTCCCAATACCCTCCGCCGCCGATACTGCGAAATACCCCGCCGTTGGTTGCCGCATAGATAATGCTTGTTTGTGAAGTGTTAATTTGAATATCGCGAACTACACCATTGGATAAACCGGTTTCCGGTTTGCCTACCCATTGCCAGGGTATGGGGTTCAAATAGGCGGCAATGGTCTTGAATATTCCTCCTCCATCTGTACCAATATAAACAGTATTCGGGTCATCAGGGTCAACTGCTATAACCAGAATTCGTCCGGAACATCCGGTCTGGGTTGAGGCGGCAATTTGAACAAAGCCATGGGGGGGCAAAGGCTCCTGGGAGGTTAAAATAGAATTTAAAAAAACAAAGAAAATATCATTTGATCTTGACTGGAATAATCAGAAGAATGGGTGTTATTTGACGGCAGCAATTTATATATGCCCCTATATAACTGATGGTAACCCGAAGGATGAGAGTGATTGGTTAAGAATTGAATATATCGGGGTCCCTCCGGGGGAAAACGTTCGATGTACTATTTTTGCCAGGACAAATAATAGATTAAGGGAGTTATATATTGAAAACTGGCCTCAAAAAAGAAAAGGGAGGCCAATATCGTATCAGGAAATAGATATTGTTTTAGATGATAAAGGATTTGAAATATTAGAAAATGGGAAAAATCTTTATACCATAAACGGGTATGACCTTAATTTTGATTCGGGCTATTTATATCTTCAAATGAGCAGCCATAGTAATTATTCAGCCAGAGAAATATATTTTGATAATGTAAAATATCAATAACTATGATGATAAAGATAGTGCTGTCAAACAAAATTATTCCTCGTAGTCACACTTCTCATATTTTCCGATATATATGTTGGTAAATTAATTTATATATTATTTAAGTTATTTTTTACCAATAAAAGGATAAAAATTAAGCTGTAAATGAATAAAAAATGTTTCAAAGAGAGGATAACAGGACTTATAATGCCTTCGGCTTTTGCTATAACATTGATCATATGTTATAGCATCTATGCCCCATCGTTATTATTTCATCCAATGTATTTTTTATCACTGAGTATCTTAATTGTGTGGGCGATTGTTGAAGTACTGGTGATGCAGGGAGACAGTAAGATTGAATATAATTTTCTGGACTGGGTATTCAAAGTAGGGGGCTTAACCGGATTAATTTTTGGGGTGATTTTTAGAGATCTCAATCACACATTTATTATTTACTTAGGTTTTTTTATATTAATTTCCGGAATTATTATTAGATATTGGGCCATGAAGACCTTGGGAATATATTTTTCCTATACTCTTAAAACAGAGAGACATGGTCAACGGGTATTGGATTATGGGGTATATAGATATATTAGACATCCAAGCTATTTAGGTATTTTTTTGATAATAATATCTTTCCCTATTATCCATGCAAGCATTGTGGGTTTTTTGGTTGTCCTCTTTTTTACCTGCCCATGGATTATTAAAAGAATAAGCCAAGAAGAGCAAATGATGATTGATGCCTTTGGCGGATTATATGAGGCATATAAAAGAAAAACCAAAAAAATCATACCTTTTATTTTTTAAGAATCAATCCCATTAATGACTCAGTAGATTTACTATGATTTTATAAAATTGCCGAAATTGTACTTTAATAAAAACAAAATGTTATGAGTGCTCTTTTTGCAAAAAATACTCAATTCCGGACTAAATCAACAGAGTTATTAACACATTCAATAATGGTAATCATTCGGGTTGTCATATTTAATCACACAAAGACACAAAGACACAAAGTACACAAAGGAATGAAAAATATATGAATTAAAAAACAAAGACAAAGTAGGGGTATGTATCTGGTAGCTAAATTAATTATTGTTGAATAAAAACAGATAAAAATATAAATTCCTAACCCGGACAAGTCGGAACCAAAAAGCTTTTAAAATTTTCTATCATAAAAAACACGAAATTCAAAACTAAGTGACTAATATGTGAATTGCCTATAGGGTCTGAATAGTGATTGAAGAACTGAAAGAGCAAGGCAGGAGAGCGATGAATCTACAAAAAAAAAGATCCTGATGATCTCGTAAAAAATCTCATCTAAATGTCATTTCGAACACGTTCACTACGTTCAGTGTAAACTCCTGTGAGAAATCTTTATCGCACAAGATATTGAAAAACATAAGATTTCTTCCTGAGGTCGAAATGACAAATTTACCAAAAAGGACTTTTTACGAATGCATCAGATCATAATTAACGTAAAAATGCACTAAAATTTTAATTTATTCCGAACTATTTAGAGCATAAAAAAACTATAAAGTTTATATAAACAATTATATGGTTAAAAAGAAGGCAATATTATGAAACAATTAAAAAAATCAACTAAATATACAGGGATTTATCGACGGTCATTTTTGAAGATTGCCGGACTGTCAACCGTGGGGCTAAGCTTAGGATTACCCTTTTGCGCTAAAGACAAAGATATTGAAGATACAGTAATGTCCAAAACCTTTGTAGATTGGCGAACCGATGAAAACGGCAATAAATATTTTATTCCTAAAAATATTCGGACTGATTTGGTTAACAACCAAAAAATAGTATCAGCCAGGGTCGATAGAAAGGTGCGCAATTATAAGATTAGAGAATTTAATGAAGAATTTCATGATTGGTGGATAGATGAGAGAACCTGGTATTGTGATCAGCTTATTGCTTTTATAGAAGGGAAAAAACCTCAATTTAATATTCCCAATGGTGGACACCATCATCCGATGCTCTCAACCTATGGAAGAACACTTGGCCGGAGAGGTGACAGTGATTTTCATCTTAACACGGCGGTTAAAGGATTTACTCTAATTCCCAAAATAGAAAATATGCAGTATATAAACAATGAAATAAAAAAAGTCTATAAGTCAGGAAAAATTCCTGTAGATATTTTAAAGGTTAAACAACAGCTTTATAAGGAAAAAGATCTTTGGGATAAGACCAGATTTGCGACTCTTGAGCTTTTTAGCGGCCGGCCAATAAACACCAATGATCCTGAAGGTTCTTATGGTTTTATTGAGACCCATACTTTTCAGAATCTTGTTGTAAATCCAATGGCTACACTTACTTATATGTCCATTTTTAATACAGACGGAACACAGTCCTATTTTGAAGGATTACCCAATTTAACGCCGAATTTCGAGTTCAGAGGTTTTTGCTGGCTTATTTCCCGTTACAATCCCAACAACACTGCGTATGAAAATACCATTGCCGAATATGTTAATCACGAGTATAGCAGATGGCATGGAAGAAGCAGTGATGTCACCACCAATTTATTCCTTATTTCCGAGGAGTTTAATAATACTCCTTATTATGGTCCTGGTCGCGGCAAGCGAGTAATTCCGGAACAAAAATATCAACAACAATCAAAAAGGAAAGTTATCAAATCAAATGGGAAAAACATGCTTGCCAAAGAGGAAAGGATTGAATTGGTAAAAAATCTAAATTTGCTTGTTTAAATATAATAGGTCATTTTTAAAATTATTGCCAACCAACTAACCCCATAATTTTCATAATGAGATTATACTACTACATATTGTGTGCTAACTATTTATAAAAACAGTATATAGCGTAAAAAATAGAAAAAATTCGATTTGGAACAATTTTTTTATTGCTATTTTGGATTACTGTGCTAGTATAATCGTAGTATATAAATTGTAAATATATTATCTATAATATTCAAAATAAATAAAAAAAGTTTATATAATAACATAAGATTCTATTGAAAGAAATAATTTATCAATCACTAATAAAAGTGAGGGAACCATTAAATCAATTATGGGGGAGAAAACATTGGAAGGAAAAGAAATTATATTAAGTGCTTGTATTAATGGTGTTGCCTTTGTAGACCTTAAAGGAAACCTGACTTATGTTAATGATTCTTTTCTAAAAATGTGGGGATATGATGATGGTAGTGAAGTTTTGGGGGAAAAGGCCATAAAATTTTGGCACGAAGAAAAAAAGGCCTCGGAAATAATTAAAACAGTGAAAGAAAAAGGGGAATGGTCAGGCGAATTAACGGCCGTCAAATATAATGCATCAACGTTTCCTGTAAAGCTTACTGCCAATATGATAACGAATAAATTAATGCCGGCTTATATAATGGCTTCATTTGTTGACATGACTGAGCACAAGCGGGTAGAGGAAGAATTGGCAAAGTACCGAACGCAGATACCAATCGAAAATGAAGAAAATTTGAGAAAATGGAATAATGGAATTCCAATTCCGACATATAGATGGCAAAAGAAAGAAGATGATTTTATTTTAATTGACTACAATAATGCCGCTGAGTCATTTCTTGGAAAAAAAATCGATTATTTTTTAGGGAAAACGCTTGTAGAAATGTATGGCGATATGCCGGAAGTAATGAATAACTTTTGGCAATGCTTTGAGGGAAAGACCTCTGTCAAAGGTGAGGGATTTTTCACATTAAAGTCAACAGGCAAAACCAAATATTTTTCAATTACCTATACTTTTGTACCTCCCGATTTTGTGATAATTCACACGGAAGACCTTAGTCGGCGTAAAAAAATAGAAGAAAAATTGTTTAAAAGTGAAGAAAAATATCGGTCTTTGTATAATTCAATGAGCGAGGGGGTGGCCCTTCATGAAATAATATATGATAAATCAGGCGTAGCAAAGGATTATAAAATTTTGGATGTTAATTCATCATATGAACGTATTTTTAATATAAAAAAAGAACAGTTGTTAAATAAAAGGGCCTCGCAGATTAAATGGACGTCCACATCATCATATCTTGAGCTTTTTTCCAATGTGGCTGATTCAGGAGAATCTACATTTTTCGAAACATACTTTCCACCATTAGATAAACATTTGTCAATTTCGGTTTTTTCACCTCAAAAGGGTCAATTTGCCACAGTATTTACGGATATTACCCAGCGTAAACAAATGGAAAAGACGTTGAGGGAATCGGAAGAAAAATATTCCGCTCTAATAGAGCAAGCCAGGGATGGGGTTGTTATAGTGCAGGACGAGGTTTATCAGTTTGCGAATAAGGCCGCAGTAAAAATTATTGGCTGTGCGATGAGCAAATTACTTGGTAAATCTTATTTGGATATATTAGTCCCCGAATCCAGAGATCTGATCAGCCAAAGACACAATTTATGCCTGGCAGGCAAAAAGGTCCCCATTTGTTATGAAACAAAAATAAAGTGTAAAGATGGCACAATAAAAGATACAGATGTTTCTATTTCTCTTATCCAATATAGTGGAAGGCCCGCTATAATGGCCATTATACGTGATAATACCAAACGCAAAAAGATTGAATCAGAATTACAAAAGGCCCAAAAACTGGAATCTATCGGCACTATGGCGGGTGGTATTGCTCATGATTTTAATAATTTGTTAACCGGTATTATAGGGAACCTTTCTTTGGCGAAACTGTATACAAAATCAGGAGATCAGATTTTTTCCATATTAAATGAAATAGAGAAAGCATCATGTCAAGCCAAGAAATTAACGCAAGAATTTTTGGTTTTTTCTAAGGGCGGGGAACTCATTAAGAAAGATGTTGCTGTCTCAAGAATATTAAATGATATGGCAGAGTTATCCTTAAGTGGTTCTAAATCAATATGTAAATTGTCTTTGCCTGATGATCTTTGGTGGGCAGAAATAGACGAAGGACAAATGATTCAGGCTGTGAATAATTTAATATCTAATGCTGAACAGTCTATGGCCGGAGGCGGAATAATTACAATAAGCGCTGAGAATTTAAACAAAACAGAGGATACCATGCTCTTAAAAGATGCCCTGCTGTTGAAGGGTGGGAAATTTGTAAAAATAACCATAAAAGATGAGGGTGTTGGCATCCCGGAAGGATATCTTAATAAAATATTTGATCCCTATTTTACTACTAAGCAAAAGGGAAGCGGTTTGGGTTTAGCCATTACCTATAATATTATTAAAAAACATGGGGGATATATTACTGTTGAATCAACCCTGGGAGTTGGAACAATTTTTAGTATTTACCTCCCTGCTTTTGAAAAACAAGTTGTTACAGTGAAAAACATTGAGGAAGAAAAATCTGCCTTCGGTAAGGGCAAAATTTTATTTATGGACGATCAGAAAATCATTAGGGATATGATTAAACATATGCTGATTCATCTTGGATATGAGGTTGAATTTGCTAAGGATGGCGCCGAGGCCCTTGAACTCTATGAAAAAGCCAAGGAATCAGGACAGTCCTTTGATGGGGCTATACTTGATTTAACTGTCCCTGGTGGTATGGGAGGCAAAGAGACCATCAAGAAGCTCCTTGAGATAGACCCCAAGGCTAAAGCAATTGTTTCAAGCGGCTATTTTAATGACCCCATAATGTCTAATTATAAGCAACATGGTTTCAAAGGTGTAGTTGCCA
Source organism: Pseudomonadota bacterium (assembly GCA_030625085.1). Lineage (GTDB taxonomy): Bacteria > SZUA-182 > SZUA-182 > DTGQ01 > DTGQ01 > DAOURK01. The sequence goes on along the minus strand of DAOURK010000115.1, from coordinate 3,777 downwards.
AACCCTATCAAATTAATGAACTTGATGAGACCTTATGTAATATGCTGATAGAAGTAAAAGAACGAGACGAAGATTTCTCTCATTCCTTCGAAATGACTAGTTTATGAAACTTTTTATACTCTTTCTTTGTGGCTCTGTGTCTTTGTGTGAGATTTTAAGATACTGTAGCGCAGGGTTTTAGCCCTGCCGAACTCCCATGATAAACAAATTTTTTATAGGGTAAAATCCCTGCGCTCCAGTAGTCTCTTATTTTCCTTTTGCTTCCCTCAATTTTTGTAAATAGTTTGCCGCAGCATCCCGACCGCCCAATCCAAAAGCCAGGGCCAAAGCCAGACAAAGAGCGCCAAAAAAAATAGAAAAAGCTGCCGTAACTACGGCCGGCGCAATATTTAGTTGTTGAAGGGCCATGGTTATAGCCAGAATAAGAATAGAATATTTGGCAACCTTTGATAAAAAAGAGGCCATATCTTTTCCTAAACCGGAACAAACTGTTTCCAGTAAGCCAGCCAGAAAATTGCCCAGAATTGCGCCGAAGATCAGGACCACTATTGCAGCCATAATATTTGGTATATAAAGCACTATTTTGTTTAATAGTTCCGATATAACAGGAAGCCCTAAAGTATCAAAAGAAGCAACAATAACAATGAGCAAAAGAAACCAATAGGTAAGAAGAGCCAGCACCTCCCTGGGACCTTTATGAATGTTTGCTTTAGTCAGGAGAGCATTGATACCAGCTTTTTCCGTTAAGGCATCAAATTTTAGGGCCCCTAAAATTTTAATTATCAGAGATTTGACAATTTTTGATACAAACCATCCCAGGATAAAAATAACGAGCGCAGCCAAAATATTTGGCAAAAATAACATAATCTTAGTTGAAAATGTACTCCAGGCGCCTACTACATTTGACATAATGTTCATAATTTTTACCTCCTTTTAAATTTTTTTTCATAACTGCTGTAAAATAGCTTTAATAATCTCGTAAAAAGTCCCAAATTAACAATTTTAACTATTATAACTATCTAATTTTATTAGACAGTGTTTTTATCAATTTGACTTTATACGCTTGCATCAGCTTTAAACTGTAAAATTTTTTTCTCGATGTATTATTTTTCCTCCCTCTTAAGTATTTCATCTGTGATGGTAATGATTTTAGAGCAGTATTTGTATAAGTTTACATATCATTACCGCAGATCTAATATTAGCTTGAGCTTGCAATAGACTCATTCTTTGTCTGTTATAAGAGTTGCCCATAGCTTGTTCTATAATAATTTGTGCTTCTTCAAGTTTCAAATAAGCCTTTTCGAGATTTCCTAATGATTTTTGGGCCGCTCTCTCGCTTATTATCCCTTGGTTTTTGCCTTCATTAATAATCTTCTCCATACATTTGAGCTGATTTTGACATTCAAGCACTTGTGCATAAGCCAGGTTAAAATCATTTGAGCGTAAGTTTCGTAAAGCAGTATTTAAAGAATCATGAGTGCATTCAATCTGTGAGCAGATTAAATCTGTTGATTTTTTTGGCCCTAAAACACTGATACCTCCGATTGGTTTTTGCCTTAAATTAAAGCCTATTTGTTTTGAAATATAATCAGCCACAGAACTACCTATGGAAGCATGGGTGCAGTAAACAGCGCCATCTTTGCCCAAAGTTAAAACGCCCTCGGTGGTATCGGGGAGAGGTACAAAAGAGCTGATAACAGCATAGGGCCTTATTATCGAATCCGATGGTTTTAGGGTTAGTAAAAAATTTTTTACAGGGACAAAGAAGTTTAACTCATTGCCGGGGATAGTCATCTGGTAGCCTAAAGCAAAACTGAGATATAAATAATTTTTACTGGCAGAGATAATACTATTGGTGATAAGGGCCGGTTCGTAATCCTGTTTTTTAATTCTTTCAATCCATTCATCTAAATCATATTCATTCAGCCTGGGAAGATTTATCCTGGGAAGATTATTGAGAATATTTTCAATAATTATTTCATAAAAGTCCATTTCCCATAAAATTGCTCCTTCACTACCTAAATCATTAATGGCAAAAAGCTTACTTCCGCCTGCCACATAGATAGTGCCGTTTGGTCCAATGGCAGGGGAGGAGGGGGCTACATCTAAAGATAATCTCCATATTTCCTGCCCATCTTCATTAAAGGTATAAAACGTCCCCTCTTTATCGATTAGGTAAATATGTTTACCATCAGGTGATATAGAGGGGCTCGTTCCGCTTGGTTTATCTATTATTTTTTCAAATGCCAGGACCAGTTGTCCGGCAGAATTATTTGTGTCTGTGAAAAAGTCCAGACCATATAGTCTTCCTTTAACTGAAGAGTAATAACCTGAAGATTTTGCAGTGCCTGCAATATATATTCTTCCATTTTGGGGATTCACCGCCGGCGCTTTAGTAATTTTGAATTGATGACCTGTATGGGCATTATAAATGTCGCTAATGGTAAGATTTTCCATCTCATGAACCATTTCCTTCCATAAACCCGGAGGAGGGAAAATTTTATAGTCTTCTCCGGGGGATTGACCGGAGAGTTCCAGGGGTTGTGCGGCCGGCTCGCCGGTTTCCGGATCGAACACATATATTAGACCGTCTCTGTTTATACTTATAATATAACCATCCTGGGAGATAAGAGTGGAAGCAAAAGGTCCTTCAAGCCCGGAACATTTCCATTTTAAAGTGCCGTCCGGGTGAAAGCTGAAAAATTCATCCGAGTCGCCGATGTATAAATCGCCTTGCAAATCGGCAATTGGTGAGCTGATAAAGGCCCCGGAATCGAGTAAATAGCTTCGCCATAATTCATTTCCGCCATTATCAAGAGCATGTAAATTACCATATGATTTTTCTTTTCCGGTAGTATAATATAAATTTCCTTCCGGTCCAATAATCACGGGAGTAATCACTGCCGCATAATCATTTTCAATAGCCTGCCAAATCATCCTTAATTGATCTGTGCTAATAAAGGGAAGGTAGTTTGAGTTTCTGGCATCACGATGTATTGTAGGCCATGACGTTTGCGCATAGTGACAAGGTAATTCCCAATCATTTTGGTATTGCAAGCTGTCAGTTAATTTTTTATTATTTATAATAAAGTATGTTTTTCTTTTGCTTACCTTAATGGCTTGGCCATTTAAACAAGGATAAAAAAAACATACGAATATAAAATTAATAATTATAAAAAATCCAATTTTTTTTCTCATAATAGCCTCATCTCCTTTTTATAATAAAATTGCCCCCTCCTTTTATGTTAATAAAGTACAATTATTACGTTTTTAATATGTTAAAGATACGTCGGTTTTTTTTTAAAGTATTACTATATGTAGTGAACTTTCTATTTTTTTTTAAGCATTGCGTACTTTTCGACCGAATAGCCTGGACTTACAGGAGGGAGAGGGGAAAAGGGAAATCCGGTATATTCTATTAGGCTGTCTCATTTATTTAGGTAATTATTATAATCAATTATTTTAGGATGACTATCGGGGAAATTCAAAAGCCGAAGACAAGCCTAAATTACACGATAATAATATTGAGATCGAATTTATAGCCAGTATTTTATCATTTCAGCAGGACAGTCAAAATTGGTTGTCTATAATGTAAGGAGGTACCTATGGGAGGAAATATGAAATGGCATCGATATTTTTCTATAGTGGAAAAATCGGTATGTGATACCATAACTATCTGAAAAAAGTGTTATAATTTTCTGTTCCTAACTTAATTCAATTAAATTTTTACTCTCTGACCGATAAATTTAATCAATTCCTATAAGAAAATGACTTTAT
>DAOURK010000046.1 GCA_030625085.1 Pseudomonadota bacterium | reverse complement strand
TAGAGTAGGTTATAAAAAATAAACTCGAAAAGGATAATTCAAACATATTTATCAGTTGATGTCCAGTTATAAATAATTTTATTATACTAAAATTTGTATACCGCCCATAATAAGAAATTGTCCCGGCTTACGCCGGTAGCCGCAATACATTATACCTCATGAAGATACTTTACCTCGCCCATAGAATACCTTACCCTCCCAATAAAGGAGATAAAATTCGTTCCTTTCACGAAATTAAATACCTGTCAAAAAATCATAAAATTCATTTATGCTGTTTAGCGGACAACCCTAAAGACCTTCAATATAAAAAAACGCTTAGAAATTTTTGTGATTCTGTATATATTGTTTCTATTTATCCCAAAATAGCCAAATTAAAAAGTATCCCATACCTTCTTTCTAATACACCATTATCAGTACCTTATTTTTATTCACGAAAACTCCAAAAAATGATCAACCATTTGCTGAAAACCACGCCCTTTGACCGTATTCTTTGTTTTTCCTCTCCCATGGCTGAATATATCTTTCGGTCCAAAATTCCTACCAACCTTATTCCTCCCTTGATTATGGACTTTTGTGATGTGGATTCTCATAAATGGGCCCAATATGCCCGGGCTTCAACTTTCCCCCTCTCGTTTATTTACAAACTTGAAGGATATCGATTAGCTGACTATGAAAAAAGGATCGGAGAGCAATTTGATTATTCTGTAGTTGTTTCAAAAAAAGAGGCCGATATATTTCAAAATCAAAACCCGCATATTCCTCAGCTTACAGTCATTGGCAATGGTGTTGACTATGAATATTTTAACCCGGATAATTCTTATCCTCTACCATCTAAACTTTCAAATTTGCCGGATTCTGAATATAAATATAGTAGACCAGTCCTTTTATTCACTGGCGCTATGGATTACCATGCCAATATTGATGCAGTGTTATGGTTTTGTAAAAAAATTTTCCCTCAAATCAAAAAAAACATTCCGGAAGTACGATTTTACATTGTCGGCAGCAACCCCCACAAGGATATACGAAACCTCCAAAATGGCAATAATATTATAGTAACTGGCTTCGTTGAGGATATAAGACCATATTATCAAAAAGCTGATATTTGCGTAACACCGCTCCGCCTGGGCCAAGGCGTTCAAAATAAGGTACTTGAGGCCATGGCCATGGGCAAGGCAATAGTTACAACCGCCAAGGCCACAGAAGGCATTAAAGTGATGTCTGGAAAGCATCTCTACATTGCTGATGATCCAGCAACTATTTCCCACACAATCCTAATGCTGCTGAAAGATAAAACCGCTAGAAAGCGGCTCGGCACTAAAGCCAGGCGATACATAAAAGCACACTGCAACTGGCTTAATACCATGCAAAAATTCGAGGAAATCATTAAGGGAGACGAGAAAGGCGGATAGCTCAGAGGAAGAGCATCCCGATTACACCGGGAAGGGCGGGTGGTTCGATTCCCCCTCCGCCTATCACTTGTCACTTAATAAAGATGTATCTAATAATAACAGTCATCAGTGAAAATAAAGGACAGACAATTCTACGCTTATTTTCCGGCCATTCTTTAGAAAAGTATAGCAGACAGACTAAGTATAAAGTCCCTTTATTATTATATGGATTCATCAAAATTTCTTTTTGGCACCGAAGAGCGAGTATAAAGGAGAAGTATCTCAATTCAATTAAACATCCGGAAGGGCTACATTAATGGCAGAAATTATTTACATTTCTAATCCTCTTTTTACAGATAACAAAACAAGCAGCCATCATATAGTGTGGGAACTCGTAAAAAAAAATAGGGTTCTTTATTTAGAATCCGGCGGCATGCGAATGCCTGAAATTTCCCAAAATGACCTATGTAAAATCATTTGGAGATTGGGAAGTCTATTTAAACCACCCCAAAAAATCAAAAAAAATTTATACTTATATAAATTAATAAATTTACCACTACACGGTTCGAGAGCTGTTCAGAAGCTAAATAAGCTATTTACTCTTACTCTTATCAAGACATGGAAGAGATACTTACATATAAATGAGCCAATACTCTGGATATTTCCACCTGACTATGGAATGTTAATCAATCACCTTGAAGAAAAAAAATCAGTATATTATTGTACAGATGATTATTGTCTCATGCCAGGCGTAGATGCTGATTCACTTAGGAATATGGAAAAAAAATTACTTACAAAAGTTGATGTCGCCTTTTTTACATCAAAAAAACTATGTGAAAAGAAAAAACATCTAACACGAAACCCAATATATTCCCCGCATGCTGTCGACTATAATCACTTTGCTAAAGCACAGCATGCTGCCCTGCAGATCCCCAAAGATATAAGTAATTTAAAGCAGCCTATTATTGGATTTGTGGGTCTCGTGGAAAAATGGTTAGACATTGATCTAATTAAATACTTGGTTACTAATAAAAAGGAGTGGAATTTTATTTTTATTGGCCGAGTTGCTGCCAACATTGCTTCACTAAAGTCGTTTCAAAATATACGATTTCTAGGATTCAGGCCATATGAAAAAATACCATCTTACCTCTCAAAATTTAATGTATGCATAATTCCATTCAAAAAAAACCAACTAGCCGATTGCATCAATCCCATAAAATTAAAAGAATATCTCTCTTCAGGGAAACCGGTGGTTTCAACTTATATGCCTGAGCTAGAAAATTATAAAGACTTGATAGGAATAGGCCATACGAAAAAAGAATTTTTAGGCCTTATTGATTATTTTCTAAAAAATGATTGCGAGCAGCTTAAAAATACACGAATCAATGCAGTTTTTTCAGATTCATGGGAAGCGCGGGTAAAAAGCATTATGAACAAAATAGAAAATATTAAACAAAATCCAAATCTCAATAAAAAGTTAATTTTATAATGTTATATAAAAAAAAATTTCATCCATTATATACGTGGATAAAAAAAAAATATGTCAGGCTGGTTTATGCATATTCCGTTGATCAACTAAAAAAAACGCTGATCAAATTAGGGGTATGCACAGGAGATTCGCTTTTAATTCACAGTTCATTTAAAATATTTTCAGGGTTTACCGGAAGCTACAAGGACTTAATTGACCTTTTCTTAGAAGTAATTGGCACAGAAGGAACCTTGGCCATGCCATCTATGACTTACCTAAATATGACCTCTTTTGATTTCCTGAAATCCGGAAAAACCGTGGACTTAAGACGTTCAGTTTCTAAAATGGGACTAATTAGCGAAGTTTTCCGACGAAGGGAAAAAACCTTGAGGAGTATACATCCCACTCATCCAATGGCAGCCTATGGCATGCAGGCCAAATGGTTTATTTATGGCCATGAACAATGTCTTTTCCCTTGTGGGAAAGGTTCTCCTTTTGAAAAGTTACACCTTGCCAAAGGTAAAATTCTTTTTTTCGATGCGCCTTTCAATTCCTTTACATTCATTCATTACCTTGAAGACCTAATAAAGGAAAAACTCCCCTTCAAGCTATATACACCTGATCCTATAGAAGGCCACGTAATTGATTTTAATGGTAATGAGCATACAATAAAGACTTACGTATTTAATCCCTCCCTTGGCCCAGCAAGAATTCCTTTTTTACTTCAGGGGGAGTTGAAAAAAAGAAAAAAATTAAAATATGCTCGTATCGGCAGAACATTACTTATGCTTGTAGACGCAGTGGATGCAGTGGAATGTGCCCAAGAAATGGCATCAAATCAGTTATTTTTCTATCGGCTAGAGGATATAAGATGATTCTTAATAAAGTTAAAGAAACAATAAAGATAATTTCATCTCCTTATTATATCAGAATAAAATGGCTGGCATTAAACGACCAATTTGGACTTGGCCTTAGCAAGCCCAAGAGTGATAGAGTCCATCTTGATGCAGCTATACATTGGCTTTGTAATGCGCAGGATGCAATACCTAATGATTATGGAGTTTCTCATTCCTATAACCTCTTAAATGGCTGGACTTCTTCTTATCCGGAAACAACAGGATATATTATTCCTACACTATTTGACTTTTCTAATCTCTCTGGTAATGAAAAAATACGGGATCGCGCCTTGAGAATGGCTAATTGGTTGACAGAGATTCAAATGGATTGCGGTGCCATACAAGGAGGGACCATTGATGCGAGAGAGAAAAAACCAGTCGTTTTTAACACTGGGCAGGTTATTTTAGGTTGGACTCGATCTTTTATTGAGAGTAAAGAAAAAAAATACTTAAAAGCAATAATAAAGGCTGCAGATTGGATTGTGAAAGTACAAGATAAGGACGGCGCTTGGAGGAAATATGCCCCTAGTGCAAATATTAATCAAGTAAACACCTATAATACGCGTGTAGCTTGGGGACTATTAAGGGTTTATGAAATAACCGAAAACAAAAAATATTTAAACGCGGCAAAATTAAACATCGATTGGGCCCTAACGCAACAGCATGATAATGGATGGTTTAAAAATAACGATTTTTATGATAATAATCGACCATTATTACACACTATTGCTTATGCAATACGTGGGATTCTAGAAGTAGGGATCTTCATGAAAAACAGCCAATATAAAGAAAAAGCAAAATTGGCTGCCGATTCAATTTTAAGAATAACGAAAAAAAATGGCTTTATCCCTGGCAGATTAAATAGTAACTGGAAGGGCGCTGTAACTTGGAGCTGCCTTACAGGGAGTGCACAAACAGCTTTATGTTGGTTAACGTTAACTCAACATTATGGGTCTGAACGAAAAAAATATTTATTCTATTCACAAAAAATCATAAACTATTTAAAGGCCCGTCAAAGTCTTATTGCTAATTACCCAGGCATATTAGGTGGAATAAAAGGAGCATATCCTGTATCAGGAAAATATGCTCCCTTCCAATTCCCGAATTGGGCGACAAAATTTTTTGCTGACTTACTCATGGCACAACACAAAATACAAAAAAATTCAAATTGTAATCAACTAACACCATAACTATACTTTAAATTTAAAAATATTATAAAAAAAATTATACTTTTTAAAAATATATTCTAAGACATGTATAGTGAAGCCAAAATAAAAGATAGCTTCCTTTTTTTTAAAGCTTGTTTTTCAAATCAATTGGCACGAACCTTACCATCACTTTATGTAAAATTTACAAAACAAACTGGCAGGGGAGGAAAGACAGAAAGCGCTAAGCAGATCTGTGATTACTTTAAAGCTTGCTTCAAAGATTATTTTATCCAGCTAGAAATAGACATAAAAGACGCTAACGAGTATCTAAGAGGAAAAAAAATTTTAGAGTTTGGGCCAGGGAATATTTTAGGTGTAGCTCTTCTCATGCATGCATATGGTGCTGAACGAATTCATTGTCTAGATCGTTTCCCACTTCAAAAAATGACAGAGTCAAATTTGAAAGTATATCATCTCATTATTGCATCCTTAAACACCAGGCAACGACATAGAGCTAATAGTTCGTTTAATAAATACGGAGAGCCCAATAGTGGCTTTAATCCTGAAAAAATAGCCTATTTTGTTACTCCAAATGGCCTTATCGAAAAAAAAGAAAAATACGATCTTATTATATCAAGGGCAGTGCTGGAACATGTCAATGATTTAGAAAAAACATTCTTCAACATAGCTGAAGCATTAAAAAAAGAGGGAATATCAGTACATCAAGTTGACCTAAAAAGTCACGGGCTAGATAGGTATAAAGATTTTGATTTTCTGACTTGGCCCTCACCTATTTACAATTTAATGTTTAGCCATAAAGGATTTCCTAATAGATGGCGGATAGATAAATACAAAGAGTTAGTCTCTAAGACTGGACTAAGATGCAAGAAACTAATTCCCACAGGCAAACTAGAGGACGAAAAAATTAAATTCATACAACCCAAATTGGCGAACTCTTTTCGTCATCTTTCAATTAACGAACTATCTTGGTTAGGGTTTTGGATAATCCTAGAACATGCATAAAAACCTGCACATTTTTCAATGTGCAGGTTTCATAAAAATAAATTTGAATAAGGGAAAATTAAAAAATAATATGGAATTGGGAATTGGCTCAAAATACAAAAAAAAACAAATTTTAATAATTGCGCCTGAATTCCCACCACAGATAAGTATCGGCAGGATCCGCCCAACTAAATTTGCAAAACACCTTCGGGAATATGGATGGCATTCCAGTGTTATCACTGCCAAAGTGAATAAGTCTCTACCAATTGATATGGATTTAAAAAAGGAAATCCCTGAATACGTAAAAGTATATCCAACAACTTATCCCAAAATTATTGATGGAATGATTGGGCTTGCGAAAAAAATTTACCCTAAAGGTAAGAAGGGTAAACCTAAAGGTAAGTATCTTTATACATATCCTGATGAGAAATTAAAAGGCAGACCAAAACTTGGCCCTGAAACAGTGATAAAAGAATTCATCTCTTCAATGGCACAGGTCCTCAAAAAGATTTCTTATCGATACCTCTTAATACCGGATAATTGGATTTTATGGATCCCTGGTGCATATATCAAATCTCTGTTTTTGCAAAAAAAAAATAAATTTTTAGTTGTATTCACAACTGCTCCACCCTTGTCTTCTTTTTTAGTAGGATTTTTAATAAAAAAAACCTATGGTATCCCTTGGGTTTGTGATTATAGAGATTTGTGGAGTGATGATGTTTTACGTGATTGGGTCCCCAGCTATAGAAAAAAACTGGAAAAGTGGCTTGAGAAAAAAATTGTTGCAAATGCCGACAGAATAATTACCGTTTCCAGGCAAAAGGTTACCTTTTTAAAAAAACTCCATCCTGCTGTTGAGCCTAAGAAATTTATTTATATTCCGAACGGCTTTGACGAAGATGAATATTCATTTCTGGATAAATCTCTCCCCCCCCCTTCCCAAGTATTAACCTTCGTCTATACCGGGCGATTTTTTAAAAACAGGAAGCCATACCTTCTTTTAAAGGCGCTGGGAAAAATAAAAAATGAAAATCCACATTTCTTAAAAGGGGTTAAATTCGAATTTTTTGGAGACATTGAACAAAAAATTAAAAAAAAGATAAACAATATAAACAATAAATACGCAATAGATGAATATTTAACATTTATAAATTATGTGCCTTATAAAGAATCAAAAAAAAAACAACTTCAAGCTAACATTTTGCTTTTATTTGTGGATACTGGATCAACTTCCAATGGTGTATTACCCGGCAAATTATTTGAGTATATGGCAGCAAAAAAACCAATATTGGGAATCATGCCTAATGGAGATGCTTCACAAATAATTAAAAAAGGGAAGCTCGGGTGGTGCATAAATCCTGAAGATTTGACTGAACTAATACAGGTAATTAAAAACATTATTCAATTGCATAGGGATAATAAGCTTTCTTTTAACCCAAGTAAGGAATTCGTCGACAAATTTAATCGTATCAAATTAACACAAAAATTATCAGTAATTCTTGAGAATGTAAAATGAAAAAAGTTCTTTATTTTGACAGTACAACAGACTTTGGTGGGGCTATAGTAAGCCTATTCTATTTAATAAATAATATAGATAAAAATAAATATAAAATTATACTGGCGACGTCAAACAAAGATAATTACATCAAGAACCAATTTTCAAGATTAGCCAAAATATATTACCTACCCCCAAATTTCACTTCAACTAGTAATAATCCTTTGATAACTAAATTAAACAGTTTACAGGATTATCTTTTGTGCAGGTTCCCACAGATAATCCGGTTGACCAAGATTATCAAAAAGGAAAATATTAATATAGTTCATTTGAATAATGATATTACATGTAATCTGGCGGGCATTGTAGCAGCCAAAATCTGCAAAATACCAATTATATTGCATCAAAGAGGAAATCCAAGTAAAAGCTACCTTACCAAAATTCTTTTAAAAAATATTGACTATTACATTTCTGTTTCTAATTTTATTAAAAAGGAACTAATCTCACTCAACATTGATGAAAAAAAAATAACCGTTGTGCCGGAAGGACTCGACCTAAATGAATATAAGAAAGTTACTGCTACTTCATTGGGGGATAATAAAGGGGTGGTGAAAATTGGGATGGTAGGTTGTATAACCCCATGGAAAGGGCAAAAAAATTTTATTGAAGCTATCAATATACTTTCACTTTCAAAAACGCCAATACCGATAAAGGCATTTATTATTGGGAATGTCTTGAAGAAAGACATAAGCTATTACCGCCACCTAGTAAGATTAATAAAACTACTATCACTTAAAGAGCAAATCGTTTTTACAGGCAGGCGGCATGATATCCCGGCATTATTAAAATACATGGATATATTGATCCATTGCTCAATTGAACCGGAACCTTTCGGCAGAGTGATTATAGAGGCTATGGCCATGGGGAAACCAGTCATCGCCAGTCAACTGGGTGCGCCATCAGAAATCATTGATGATGGAATTAATGGATTTTTAGTCAGCCCGAATAACCCTCAAAAACTAGCCCAAAAAATTATTCGGGTAGTTAACCTTAAAAAAAAAAATCACTTAAAAAACCTCTGTAACCAAGCTAGAAAAACTATTGGGAATAATTATTCAATCCAGCTTCATGTTCGAACGATTGAAGCACTTTACGAAAAAATATTATAAGCAAATGAAAAAGAGAAAGAACGTTCAAATGCATCAACAAACAAACGAAAATATTGGTAAAATAATTAAAAAAGGTTCTTATTGGGGAATAAGCTTAAAACTACTTTTTGAATCCCTCCGCTTCGGCTTATCTATTATTTTAGCAAGGATCCTAAGTCCAAAAGATTTTGGAATTTATACTATAGGGCTATTTCTCATTTTTTACGCTAACAGCATGACAAATACTGGCTTTAATAATGCCCTAGTCCAAAGAAAGACTATTAATGACCAACATATTAATGCTGCTTTTGTAATTGATATTTGCATTTCAATCTTTTTCACTTTACTGTGTCTATCATTCGCCAATAAAATTAGCCTGTTTTTTAATTCACCGGAGAGTACAAATATTATTTTAGCGCTTTCATCAATTTTTCTTTTAACATCTTTTTACAACACCCCTATGACGATATTGAAACGAAATCTGTTTTTTAAAGAATTATACATATTAGGATTTTTAGAAAATTTAATTAATGTCGTGGGAGGTGTTTTACTAGCACTGATGGGTTTTGGTGTATGGTCGCTTGTTTATGCAAAAATATTCAGTATTTTTATTATAATTATATTTTTAATACGTGAAAGTAAATGGAGGCCCAAAATAGAGTTCTCTTTTATAGCATTTCGTGAAATATTTAACTTTGGCCTATGGGAATTCCTAAGAGCCCAGTTAAATTACTTGGTTAATTATAGCGATTATTTGTTTATTGGCCGGTTCTTAAATCCAAGTTATTTGGGTTATTATGAAAAAGCTTTTAATATTTCCCTAACACCAATAAATAACATTAATATGCAAATCGGTTCAGTACTATTTGCTTCCATAAGTAGAATACAAAATGAAAAAAAACAAATCCGGCAACTAATAAAAAAAACAATTATAATTTTTTCACTTTTAACTTTCCCGATGTTATTTGGGCTCTACTTTATATCACCATATCTTATTAATTCTCTCTATGGCAAAAAATGGGTGCCCATGATTATTTCTTTAAAGATTCTATCATTATCAGGTATTTTTAAATCAGTGAATCATACACTTTCAACTTTTAATATTGCCATTGGACAAAACAAAAAACAGACCATAAGAAATTTTATATCCTACATATTGTTGCTTATTTCCTTGCCATTTAGTATTCATTATGGTATAAATGGGGTTGCCGTCAGCATATTTTTTTATTCTTTTATATGTATGATACTAACCTACCACCTTTCTGCATTTTTTATAGCATTATATTGGAAAGATCTAATAATATGCACAACACCTGGATTAATTATTTCTAGCTTTATGAACGTAAATCTCTATTGGATTGGAAAAATTTATTTTTATGAATATACCATTATTAATACTATTATTTTGGCTTTTTTGGGAATAATTATATATATTTTGGCTTTTTTTCTATTTGATTTCAAAATTTGTAAAGAATTTAAGTCTGAACTTATATCTGATATTAAAATTATCTACAAGAAAGTAAAGTTAAAACCTTCAGGGGCCAAATTATAACTCCCCATATTTCTCTTAAAAAAATTGTGTAATTTTAGCCCTTTTAAAAATTTTATGCAGCCATTTTTGAATTCATGTTCAATTGATATAGTGGTATTGATATATATGAGGAACTTTAATAAGTCGGCAGATTTTTGGCGCGAGGACTGTGGAAGCAAAAATTTATGGTACACAGCGGTCACACTTTGAGCACTTTGAGGAAGGTAAAAAAAGGAATATAATTTGGCTAAAAATTGCCCAAGCAGCAGGCTTAAAGCACACGTCCGATAGAGGCAATGTTAATAAATTATCACAAATTTAAAAAAAAGGGGTTAATAACTATCAAAGCGCAGCTTCATTCCTGTTGGCGGTTAATGATATTAAGGATAGATGTTGTAGGAATGGAAGGGAGCAACAACTTTTTTTGGTAAATGGGGTCATTGGGGAATTTTTTTCATGAAAATTAAGTAATTTAACAATTTTATTTACAATGGTTAAGGATATAAAATTAAAAAATGAATAAAAAAAATAAAAAACTTAACATTCTTTCAATATCTGGTTTGCCACTTTGGGTTATGGGGGAAAAAAAAGGCATGCCTTCAATATGCGAAGGGGTAAAAGCATTTATTCGTCATGGCCATAATGTACATTTTATCACCTGCTCACCTCCGATAAACCCCTTTTATGGTCATAATGCTAAGGTCAAGTTTAAAAAAGAATACATTCAAGAAGAAATTAAAATTTATCATTTTTTTATCCCCCTGTTATCGACACTAAACAAAATAAAAAATAAAACCGCGCCTTATCCGCAGCATCCACGTATCGAACTATTTCAGCATATTATCAGACTTTTTATTGATTATACAACTTGGATGTTATTTACTATAGGATGTTTTTTTAAAGCCAGACGAATCTCGAAAAATTTCAAACCAGATTTGATATATGCTTATAATGAATTTGCAGCTTTGACTGGATACCTTCTAGCAAAATCATATAAAATACCTAATATTACTAGATTGTTTGGGACATTTTTGTATCCTGTATGTAGCTCTAAGTTTTTCAAATTTCGATATATGATTTCATATTTAGGTTATAAGATTCCATCTAAGTATTTAATAGTAGGAGATGATGGAACAAAAGGGGATGAGATCGCTAAGTTATTGGGCATTGATAAGACAAGATTTAAATTTTGGAGAAATGGCGTTGACTTCAATATATATGATCCGACTTTAGATACCGAGGAAATAAGAAAAAAATTAGCAATCCCACAAGACATTAAAGTGGTCTTATCTGTCTGCGGCTTATACCGATGGAAGGGTGTAAATAGGTTGATTGAAGCAATACCTAAAATTATTTCAAAGGAAAAAAATGTATTATTTGTAATCGTTGGGGATGGACCTCAAAAGCCAATACTGGAGAACATGGCTAATAAGTTAAAAATTTCTAATTGGATTAGATTTTTTGGAAGCGCTAATCGAAAACAAATTAAGGAATTCATGAACCTTGCTGACATATTTGTAACCTTGCAAGATATTTCTAATTTAAGTAATGTTTTTTTAGAGGCTTTTGTATGTAGAAGATGTATTATAACACTTAACGACAATTCAACTAAAGGACTCATAATAAATGGACACTCGGGCATTTTAATTGATTTAATTAATCTTCAAGAAAAATTACCAAACATTATTATTGACCTATTGAAAAATGAAACAAAAAGAAAACAAATAGGTCTAAACACAGAAAAAATAGTTGTTAAAAAAATCCAAACATGGGTACAAAGAGGGGATATGGAAGTTAAGCTTATAGAGGACATGTATAAAGGATCCCAAAATCTGGACCACTCATTAAAATAAGATTTGGCAAAATAATTATGATGCATTCGTAAAAAGTATCATTAAGTTGGGCATCCCTAGCGAATGTTAGAAATCTTCGTTAAACAATGCACTGAAAAATATAAAATTTCTCCCTTCGGGCAAAATGACAGATGCACCAAAGACGACTTTTTACGAGAGCATCAAATAATAAATTATTCGCAAAATTGGCGAGTTGAAATTAAAATTGATGGCCCTGAAATGGGTTAAATTTTAAGGCGTGAGAGTTATTAAATTACCTCAGATTGTAATGTTATTTCAAGAACCTTAGGGACTTGGAAAATACTAAATTACCGGTTATAATGTTTTCATACTGCAAAAAAGGAGGGACTGCATATGAAGACATCTACTTTGGTTCGGAATGGAGTATCGCCAGAACTGGTGAGCTTGATTTCGCGTTTGGTAGATTTGATTCCTTGGCCTGAACGACGGTCTGCGATGGGAGATGTGACATTGCTGTCACTGGACGGCAAACATCGTGTTGCCGAGGATGTGTTTGGCTGGGGCCGATCTGTTGTGGAAGTTGGAATCAAAGAATTTCAAACCGGCATTTCGTGCGTGAACGATATAAGCAAGCGGCTCAAACCGAGAACGGAAGAGAAAACCCCCGATCTGCTTGCCGAAATACGTGCAATTATGGAACCACATAGTGAAACTGAATCTCGACTGCGCACAACGTTGCTGTACACGGACATGACAGCTAAAGCAGTATATGATGCTCTTGTGGAGAAGGGGTGGTCAGCAGAGTCATTGCCAACCGTGCGCACGATTTCCAACATCCTTATTCGTCATGATTACCGATTGCGCACTGTAGCCAAAACCAAGGTACAAAAAAAACAAAGGAAATCGACGCAATCTTTGAGAACGGCCGGCAGATGAATGCTCTGGCGGATGCTAATCCAGAAACCCTGAGAATCAGCATAGACACAAAGGCAACTGTCAATGTCGGTGAATACTCCAGGGGTGGGCGTTCGCGTGGCGTCGTGGCTGTTAGGGCATTGGATCATGATATGTGCCCCAAGGAAAAATTGGTTCCCGGCGGCATCCTGGAAGCCGGTTACCGGCAGATCGTTTTTATTTTTCGGCACCAGCTACAAAACCAGCGACTTCATTGTTGATGGCCTTCTTCTCTGGTGGGAGGAAAGAAAACAGGAGTTTTGCGGTCTGAAACAGCTTGTCATTAATGTGGATAACGGACCAGAATGCAGCGGACGTCGCATCCAATTCCTGTTCCGTTTGACAGAATTCGCCGACATGACCGGACTTTGTGTTCGAATCATTTACTATCCTCCCTATCACAGCAAATACAATGGTATTGAGCGCTACTGGGCTGGATTAGAGAAGTCATGGAACGGATATTTGTTGGATACCGTGGAGACTGTGTTAAAACGAGCAGGCAATTTCTTTTGGAAGGGGCTGCGTGCTGTGACGCGGCTATTGGATGCACCATATGAAAAAGGTATCAAGGTTTGCGGTGACAAAAAAATAGACCTTGAACAACGACTGCAACGGTCACCCGTTCTACACTGGTGGGATATAACAATCTCCCCTAAAACGGTAAATTTTTAATTTCTATCTCCCTTATATTAGTCAAAATGCCCTATAAGTCAATTTTATTTCTTACTATCTATATAGGGGCCGCTTTAGGTGCCCTACGTAACCCAATCTGGGGTATTTGTGGCTACATATTCGTTTATTCAATTCTTTCTGAACAAGTATGGTGGGTGCAAAGGATTTCTTCTTATGGGATTAGGTATTCACTTATTATGGCCATATGCATTTTTCTTGGGCTAATATTAAATAGAAATAAAATTAATTGGCAAATTTTGCCATATAATAACTTAGAAACATCTCTTTATTTTTTTGTGGGAATCGTTGGTCTAAGCTTATTAGTAGGTGCGCAAATAAATAATGCCGACGGTATTTTTTTTCATAAAATGGTTAATATAATAATTTTTATCTTTATGTTAACTCGTGTTGTTAGCACACAAAAAAATTATGACAAGGTCATCTTTATAATAATAGCCACTGGTGTTTACTTAAGCCTTCAAGCATTCTATGCGCCAAGTTCAATGTTTGTACATGGCCGTTTAAATTCCCTTGGGGGGACTGACTTTTTGGGATCAAATGAACTGGCTATTCATCTTGCTGTTGTATTATGCTTTTTGGGTATAGCTATCCTTTCGGCAAAAATAAAAATAAAAATAGTATATATTGTGGGTGCAGTATTTGTTCTTAATGCTATTATTCTAACTCGCACTCGTGCTATATTTATTTCATTATTTGCAGCATTATTATATTGTATCTGTGCCGCACCTAAGATATATAGAAAACAGATGGTTATCTATGTTACACTTGGAGGAATATTATTTATCCTTTTGGTGGACCCAGCCTTTATGACCCGCATGAATACGATAAAAAATCCCGGAGAAGATGCATCCGCCAATTCACGCTTAGTAGTATGGAAAGCTTCTTTAAAAATGTTAAAGGATTATCCTTTCGGTGTAGGTGCTGGAAATTTTGGACAAATGATTGGAAATTATTCTGAACAATTAATAGAGAATGAAAATATTGGAGGAAGGGATGCACATAACACTTTTATCCGTTGCTATGGCGAATTAGGTATACAAGGGCTATTTTTCTTTATCTTGATAATTTTTCTATTTTTCAAAAAATTGAGGCATATCCAAATATTAGCACGCGGTACACCATTGGAATTAAAAATCGAATTAGCCATACTATCAATATCATTGGCTATTGTGATTTACCTGGTGGGAGGGCTTACACATACCCGCCTTTATACTGAAGAGCTATGGTGGTTTTTAGCCATGCCCATCTGTTTGGAAAAGGCGGTTACTAATGACATGACTGTGCGTAAAGTAATCAAGGAATAATTAATTAAATATTTCAACCTTTGAGGTAATTAACTTCATGTGTGGTATTGGCGGCATTGCTAAAAGCAAAGAATTAACAGATGATGAATTATTATGTGGGAAAACTATGCTCAAGGTTTTATCCCATCGAGGGCCGGATGATCAAGCGCTTTACACTGATAAAAATTGCCTTTTGGCACATCGGAGATTAAGCATTATTGATCTTGCCGCGGGCAAGCAGCCGCTTTGTAATGAAGATAAAACCATCTGGATAGTTTTTAACGGTGAGATATACAATTTTTCTGAGCTCCGTGAATATCTTTTATCAAAAGGGCATCAATTCCAAACGCATTCTGATACGGAAACCATTATTCACCTTTACGAAGAGAAAGGTGCCGAATGTGTTAATGATTTACAAGGGATGTTTGCTTTTGCCATTTGGGACACTAAGGAAAAAAAATTAATGTTAGCAAGGGACCGGTTAGGTATCAAGCCCCTCTATTACCTCCATGATGGAGATCGTTTGGTCTTTGGATCTGAGATTAAAGCTATTTTAGCTGCCCCAGGTATTGCTAAAAAAATTGATTACGAATCTTTATTTAATTACCTTACATATCTATATGTTCCAGGGCCAAAATCAATATTTCAAAATATCTGCAAACTCGAACCAGGAAACTTTTTGATACTAAAAAACAAGCAATTGATTACTAGACAATACTGGGATGTGCGCTTTACCCCTGAATTGAACATTTCTGAAAATAAAATTTTATCAAGATTAAAAGAACAACTCTATGAATCAGTTAAAATGCGACTAATCAGTGATGTGCCATTGGGAGCATTTTTAAGCGGCGGCATTGATTCTTCATCTGTTGTTGCATTCATGGCAGGAATACAAGAGAAGCCCATAATAACTAATACCGTTGGATTTGAAGAACAAAGCTTTAATGAAGCGCCCTATGCACGTTTGGTTGCGGAAAGGTTTCATACACACCACCATGAGTTTTTCGTCCGGCCAAATTCTTTAAATATACTCGATAAACTGGCTTGGCATTATGATGAACCTTTTGCAGACTATTCAGCCATACCTACCTATTACGTTTCTCAGAACATACGTAAGGTTGTAAAAGTAGCTCTTTCAGGGGACGGTGGTGATGAAAATTTTGCCGGCTACAAACGTTACTTTTATAATCAAAAAGATCTCCATTTTCGCCAAAAACTGCCTTGGCCCCTTCGCCATTATATTTTAAAGCCCCTTGGGCAAATTTATCCTCAGGCTGAATATTTACCGCGATTTCTCAGATTCAAATCCAGATTTCAAAAATTTTCCCAAAGTGATGAGCGCGCATATTTTAGCCATGTCTCTTCATTCAGCAGTGGCTTTTCCAGAAACTTTCTACGCCCTGAAATATCAAAAACATTGAACGGCTATGATCCTTTCTCAGTGCTTGAAAGACATTTTAAAAAATGCGATTCAAAAGATTTTCTTTCTCGTATCCTCTATGTAGATATAAAAACATACCTTGCAGATGACATCCTCACTAAAGTGGATCGCGCCAGTATGGCAGTATCCCTTGAAGTACGTGTACCAATTCTGGACCATAAATTTGTAGAGTATTGTGCAAGGATTCCTTCATACTTGAAACTCCATAACGGGGAAGGCAAGTATATTTTTAAACGTCTT
Source organism: Pseudomonadota bacterium (assembly GCA_030625085.1). Classification (GTDB taxonomy): domain Bacteria; phylum SZUA-182; class SZUA-182; order DTGQ01; family DTGQ01; genus DAOURK01. The sequence continues at coordinate 13,687 of DAOURK010000046.1, read as the reverse complement.
ATGCGTCCCATCCTTGGCAATGAAATTATTGACCGCCCTAAAATGGGATTTTCTGTCCCCCTGGGTAATTGGTTCCGCGGCCCTTTAAGAGAATTCATCCAAGATATTATGTTAAACCCAAATGCTATGATCTTTGAGTGGATTGATGAAAAAAAATTAAAACATATATGGAAACTTCAGCAACAAGGGACCCCTTTTTTAGAATCTACCATTTGGGCAATACTTATGTTGGAATTATGGGCCAACCGATTTTTATCTACAAGCAATTCTTTAATCTGATTGGGTTTCCATTATTTAAAAAATAATGATCAAAATACTTCATTTAATTAATTCATTCGACATTGGGGGTATGGAAAACGGCCTAGCCAATCTTATCAATTATATGGACACCGAAACCTTTCGCCATTACATTTGTTCGCTAACTACAATTGGTAAGATGAAAGAGAGGATAACCAGAGGCAACGTGCAATATTTTGCCCTAAATAAAAGACAAAAAGCGAATTATTTCTTATTTTTAAAAATTATAAGCATAATTAAATATATTAAACCAAACATCACCCATACGCGAAGTTGGGGGCCGTTTATCGACGGCACACTAGCCGCCTATATTTGTAAAGTGCCGATGAGAGTGCATAGTTATCATGGGAAGGGTTATGATGAAATTAATATCAAACCTCGAAAAAGACTTTTAGCACAAGCAATGCTATCCAAAGTGACAACGCATATTGTTACTCTGAATAATTCTATGAAAAGCGCATATGCAAAGGAAATCAAAATTTCAGAAAATAAAATTACTGTTCTACCTAACGGTGTAAATATAAATAAATTCTATATAAGAAATGACAAGGAGTGTTTACAATTAAGAGAAGATTTTAATATACATAATAATGAGTTTATAATTGGTTCTGTAGGACGTTTAGATAAGATAAAGAACTTTGGTTGTCTCATTAAAGCCTTTGCTTTGGTAAACCAAAAAATTCCACAGGCCAAGCTAATTATTGTTGGGGATGGTGCAGAACTTAATACCTTGAAGCAGATAGTATCTAAAAAGTCACTCAAAAATAAAGTAAATTTCTGGGGCCATAGAGATGATATCTCTCAAATATTAAATCTATTCGATATATATGTGCAACCTTCGCTGTATGAAGGATTTTCTAACACATTACTAGAAGGGATGGCATCTAAAATTCCAATAATTGCATCAAAAGTAGGCGGCAATCCTGAAATTATAACACATGATTATAATGGCTTGCTTTTTAATCCTTATGACTATAAAAAATTAGCAGAAAACATAATATATTTATTCGATAATAAAAAGATGACTGACTCATTCACAGAACGTTCACACACTCTGATCAAAAAAAAATATAGTTTAGAGCAAATGAAAAGAAATTATGAACAATTTTATAAGGCTTTGTTTTGATGCCCGGTTTGAAAAAGCCTTTTGTCAATAATTTTAGATAAAAATCCTAAATTTAATATCTACATTATTTGTTATGTAGCTTCCCCAAAATTCATCGTCGGTGCGGTTTCGAATGAAGCGAAAAATCTTATTATATTGAAAGAATAAACTTTTAGTCTCCTCCGACTGGGCGTAATGACAAAAAGAGACTTTTTCGGACAGGCCACTAAATAGCATAATAAAGGTTCTAATATTGAATATACTTATTCACTGTTGGTCCCCAAAAACTTTTATCATTATGGTATGGGCATGAAAATATTAACCTTCACATCTCTATTTCCAAATCATATGCAACCAAATAATGCCATCTTCATTAAAAATAGAATGGTTAACATAACAAGATACCACGATATAAAATTAAAAGTGGTCGCTCCTATCCCATTTTTCCCGCGCATAAAAATCGTGCCTCGCTGGTATCGATTTTCTCAAATAAAAAGATATGAACTTATTGAAGGTATTGATGTTTATCACCCTAGATATTTAGTAACCCCAAAGATCGGAATGGTCTTTTATGGCCTAAATATGTTTTGGGGATCATTAAGAGTTGTAAAGAAAATTTACAAAACTTTCCCTTTCGAGCTAATAGATGCACATTACATTTACCCTGATGGTTTTGCAGCCATATTATTAGGAAAAATTTTAAATAAACCGGTTGTTCTTTCTGCGAGAGGAACGGATATCAATTATTATCCAAAATTTAAATCTATCCGCAAAATAATACAATATACATTAAAAAATAGTTCATCTGTCATATCGGTTTGTTCTTCATTAAAAGACATAATGATCGAGTTAGAAATTCCAAAAGAAAAAATAAATGTAATACCCAATGGGATAGATCAAAATAAATTTTATAAGGTTGATAAAATACAAGCGAGATTAAAGGTGGGCTGTTCTCTTCCTATCAAGGATAAAATAATTCTTTCAGTCGGAGGTCTAATCGAACGGAAGGGGCATCATATTTTGATAGATGCAATCAGCCTACTTAAAAAAAATAATGGCCTCAATTGCTGTGCATATATCATTGGTGAAGGAAATTATAAAAACCTATTAGAAGAAAAAATAAAAAAATTAAATCTACAAAAAAATGTTTACTTGGTTGGACAAGTCCCAAATAATGAATTAGTCTATTGGTATAATTCCGTTGATCTTTTTTTTCTAGGAAGTGATAGAGAAGGCTGGCCTAATGTGATAAGTGAGTCTTTGGCTTGCGGTGTGCCAGTTGTGGCCACTTACGCAAACGGAATCCCAGAAATTATAATATCCGACGATTACGGCATTTTGGTAAAAAGGACAGCTCAAGATTTTGCACGCGGCCTGCAACAAGCTTTAGAAAAGAAATGGGATTATGAAAAAATTTATCAGTATGGCCAAAAACGAACATGGGAAACTGTAGCAGGGGAATTATATCAAGTTTTTAAAAAAACCTTATGTGAATAAGATGTATTGGAGCAATTATGGGGGCTATTTGTGGATTAATAGCTAATAAATCGAAAGAAGACATTTATCGTATAATAAATAATATGATCGGTGTTATGACTTTTAGAGGGGCAGACTATATAGGCTCCTACAAAGCAAATAGCATTGGCCTGGGGGTTGCTGCACATAAAACCATCGGCGATATCACTCAGCCTTTTTCTAATGAATCTGGTGAAGTGATTGCAGTGTGTGATGGAGAAATTTATAACTATAAGGAAATCCGATCCCAACTTCTGGCAAAAGGTCATACATTAATACAGGAAACAGATTCTGAGGTTATTCCCCACCTTTATGAGGAATTTGGTGATAGCTTTCCATCTTTACTGAATGGTATTTTTACCTTAGCACTATTTGATGTAAGGCGTAAAAAAATCCTCTTAGCCAGGGACCATCTTGGTTCTCGAACTGTATTTTACAGCACAAAAGGTTCGTCTTTTATATTTGCATCTACAATAAAAGCAATGCTTGGTACTGGAATTGTAAAACCTAAACTATCTGTCCAAGCAATAGATTTATATTTTGCAGGCACGTGTGTCCCACATCCCTATACCATGATGGAAGAAATTAAAAGTGTACGCCCTGGCTATGCAGTTATTTGGGAGGATGGTTCTCTGCGAGAACACGAGTATTGGACCCTTGATCATCTAGTTGAAGATTACACGATTAGCGAAAATAATTTTCAAGACCAAATAAAAGCACTTATAATTGATGCTATCAAAATAAGAACAATGGGTGATAAACCTTACGGGGCAATACTCAGTGGTGGCGTTGATTCCAGCCTTATCTCTAGCATTCTTACCACATTCAATCCGGGGACTAAATTACAAACATTTTCTATTGGCTTTAAAGAAGAACAATTCGACGAAACCCCTTTGCAAAAAATTATGCAAAGTAAATATTCTTTTAGAAATAACAAGCAATTTATGGGCCAAGAGATTGCTATAGGTCTTCTAAAAAAAGTGGTGAGGAACAGCGATTATCCAATTAATAATGCTTCTGCAATGGGGACATATCTATGTATGGCGCATGTCAAATCGCTTGGTTTAGAAAGAATTTTTGAGGGCGAGGCTGCTGATGAAATTTTTTGCGGTGGGGGTGGTGTTGTAGGGGAAAATCTCATAGAACTATGTGAAAAAATTCCCAAATATTTTCACCAAATAATATGTGGCCCTTTTGCAGGTTCATTGCAAATGGATAAAACAGGGCAAATTGCTGCCATTAGGCGCTTTTGTCAAAGGATATGTATGCCTGCACTTGACCGCATGCTGACTTGGTTGCCTTCATTCGACAATGAAACAAGAAAACGCCTCTTGGTCGGGAAATACAGGCAATATGTAGGCAAACAAGATGCGCTTGAGCCTGGTAAATTTTACCTAAGGCGTGCTAATTTTAAGGAAGGAATAAATCTTTATCAATATGGTGCGTGCAAAACTTATTTACCAAATGATCTCCTTTTCAAAAATGAACGGATGGCCGCTGCCCATGGCGTGATCAATAGGACCCCTTTTATCGACTATAGGTTAGTAGAGCTGGCCTTCAAAATCCCAGCGAAATATAAACTAACTGGTTATACAGTACATAATGCAGAAAAAAAGCTAATCTACCGAAAAGCAATTCAGGGCATGCTTCCTGAAAAAATTTTGTGGCGGAAAAAAACACAAGGATTTGTTCAACCCATTAATATGTGGATACGTGATGGTTTAAAAGAGTTTGTCTTAGAAACAATTTTGGGAAAGCAGGCTATTGGGCGTGATATAGTCAACCCTGCCTTTATAAAACAGCTTGTGGAAGAACATATGAGTGGTAAAGAAGACCGATCTAGGCTTCTTTGGGGGATATTAACCTTGGAATTATGGATCCGTGAGTTTATTGATTAAAAAATTTTGTATATGGAGGGTGCTAATATGAAATGCCGACAAATTAAATTCTTTTTTATGGTTTTTTTGCTAATATTGGTGTCCATGCCTAAAAATTCATTTGCAGATCTACATGTGCCTATTTCAATATCAGAAGCTAAACCCACTGACGTAATTGGTGTTGCCAGAAATAATGGCCCTGTTACCTGCGGCATCCCATTATTGGCAGAAAATAACATAACAGATATTTCTCAATTGGGGCTCACTGGTGCCTCCGTTGGCCAATTTCGGGTTCTCAAATGCTATCCAGGCACAGGTAAGATATGGTGGGTATTAGTAGATACTCAACTTAGTATTGATGCAGGTGGCACGCAGACCATATTTTTAACGGATAGTGGCATCGGTAATTTCGGTGGTAATGCCCTAGCCACTGAAGATACTAATTTCGTAATTATTAATACGGGTGTGGCTACATTTAAACTCAAAAAGCAAAATTTTAATTTCATAGATAGCGCTGTTATAAATGGGAACAGTTTAATAAGCGCAGGGCATTTAGGTGGAGTAGAAATTGAAAGCAATAATACAGTATATAGCTCTATTTATGACAATACAACGCAGGTTAGCATTGAAGAAAATGGACCTGTTCGAACTTGCATAAAAATTTATGGAAGATTAGCTGATCCCTCTGGCAACCCATTTATGGGTTATACTTTAAGGATGCATTTTTATAAAAATAAAACCTATGTTAAAACATATTTCACCCTCAGAAATGCTTACCGCGATTCTGTAACAGCTAAGCCAATCAAAAGAGCAGGGGTTGTTTTGCATACAAATTTAGGAAGTAGTATATTTTATGAACTATCAAAGCAAGACACAACAGTGGCTGGCACATTGGATGGGGTAAAATATTTATTTCAAGGAATTGATGATACATATTACAGTTCGTACGGTGATGGCTATGTAAAAGACAGAATTACTTCTTTTAATGGCTTAGACATTAATGGTACGACCACTAATGAATATTCCCAAGGATGGGGTGAAATTAAAAATTCTTCCAATGTAGGTGTAACCGCAGCCATGCGCTGGATGAGTTTTTATTGGCCGGCAGGTATAGAAATTAATACTAATATAATAGAAATAGATTCCCTCTCACAAAGGAATCCAATGGAACCAAAATTTAGTTGGGGTGTGTGGGAAACAAGAGAATTATTACATGATTTTCACATATCAACAGTGAATAATCAAAATCTCATTTTTACTTTTCAATACCCATTAGTAGGCAAAGTGCTTGATTTTGAGTGGTATAGACAAACAAAAGCCCTTCTTGACCATGAAGAATGGTTAACACTGGATGAACAACAGCAATACCATACAAATAAAGGAATTACATTTCCTATGATTAAAAGTGTCAGCACTGACTTAAAATTTCAGCGTTTTTTTGCCTGGGCAATGAGTGGTGGAGTGCAATCTGATGTTTATTTTGATGATCTTTTTAATTTTTTAAGAACCGGCAATGGTGTACTTTGGCATTTAGGAGAACAATCAGCAATTCATAAGGCTAATCACGCTATCGTACATTCAGATGAATTTGATTACAAAACCGCAAATGAATTGCCCCGTGATGAAATTATAGTTAATTATTTTACTGAAGGTAGAATGAATAGTGGTTCCTATAATTTTAATTTTTACGATGGAGCTCATCCCTATCAATTAGTTATGTATTTATACTATTATCTTTCTGGTAATGAACAAATAAAAGAAGCAATATATGACTTTGTTGAATGCCTGGACTATAATTCTGATTATAATATACATTGTATCCAACAGGGTGGTCAGCAAGGTGATCTTCGAGGGCTGGCAAGGACTTACCGATCATTTGCTTTATTCCATGATTTTTTGGAAGATTCACGTTCGTTAAATATAATGAAGACAATAAATAATATTGTTTTAAAGAAAAGAGATGATGGTGTTTCAATACCTGTTATGGGGAGAGATCTTGATAGAGGGTATTATATTAATATTTGGTATGAGCCGGATGGCAGATATATCAAGGATTTTTTCTTAGCTGAGCTCTTTATCGAGGCACTTGAAAGAAACATTAACGTTTTCGACAGGTATGCTGCTAATTATGAAAATTTGGAAGATTTAAAGGATTTTTACCTTGGATTAGCATATTTTATTAAAGACGAATTTACCGGCGGCGGCAATGACGGCCATACTTATGCGATATATACTTATCAATTGGATGAACCTAATGATTTCAATACATCACAAAGACCTTGCTTTGCTGGCTATGCACAAGCATTTGGCTATAAACAAACTGGTAATCCTGATTTCCTTTTTACTGGTTGGTTAGAACAAAATTCAACATTATATTATCCTGGCACCTATCAAGCATGGGAAAAGGAAACGCAAGCTTTAATGTATATGGATTTACATCGGAACATGCCAACTAAAAACTTTATCAATCCTATAGGAGATGGACAAGTAACCATTTCCTCCTCCAATGTAACAAATAATGGAGATGGGAGCTATACTCTTTCTTGGACTGTTCCCGCTGGAGGTGTAAATGAATATCAAATCAAATTTGCTGAACAGCCTATGGTACAAAATTTAAACTACAATCAATTAACCAGAATCTATGAATATGATCCTAATATTTATGATAATTTCTGGGCTGCCCTGAACATTTCAGATGAACCCACACCAGCCAATCCAGCTTCTACCCAAACTTATACCCTCAACATACAACAAAAAATCAATGATTATAACCAACGGTATCAGTTGACATCAGCAAATCCGGCTTATGTGGCTTACAATGCGAGCAAAGTTTACCACTTTGCCATAAAATATACGTCGTTAGATAATGATAAGCCAGGACAAGTTTCAAATTTATCTAGTAATTCACATTCAATAAACATATTATCCATTAATAACATAATTAGCCTTTGCTGGGCCCCAGCAAATGATTCTGGTGGTAGTGGCCTCAATGGCTATTCCATAATATGGGATACAATAACAGATACAGTTCCAGATAAAACAAGGGACATAGGAGCAGTCACAAATATTCTTAGTCCTACACTCCCTGATGGAAACAATCATTACTTTCATATAAGAGCAGTGGACGGGGCTGGGAATTGGAGTGACGATGCCGCACATATAGGCCCATTTTTTATTGAGGCGACTGCACCAGTCATTACAATTACATATAATAAGCCTGTCCCCTATAAGGATACTGATATGGTTATTTTAACTGCTCTTTTTTCTGAGAAAATTTCTGGCATACCACAAATAGCAATTGATTATGTTGGCGAAAATAATGATGTATCCCCAATGGACATGTCTGCAACTAATGATGAAAAGGTCTGGATATATTCTATAGATATTCCTCCCGAAATTAATGAAACGGCAACAATCACAATAACAGGCCAGGATGCAGCAGGCAATCCTGCGGAAATTGAAAGTGGAGACACTTACGTAGTAGATAATATCCCCTCTGCCCCACAAAAATTAAGAGTAGAATAGAATTTAGCGAGGAAAAAAAATGGGGTAATTTTATTGTTGCTATTTTCCCTTATAAGTTGCGGCAAGAAGGGCAAAATTTATTCCTATGCGCTGTTTGCCACTGCTACTCTAAAAAAACAAATTCCTACAGCCACTATTGAATCCGAATGGGTTTACGCATCAACTTTTGCACGAAGAAATGGATCATTGGCAAATATTGCCAATGAACACCTCAAGAACATCAGGGAAAAAATCCCTGCACCAAAAGCCAATTTAAAGTCCAAAGTGATAGTTGAAGACGTAGAAATTTTTGAGACATGATATCGACTAACAAAGCAAAGAGAATCAAATCAATCGATACCATGAGAGGGCTTGCTTTATTTATGATGATTTATACACATTATACTCATCGAATTTTGAATTCTTCATTTTTACAATCTCAAATATGTCTTTACCAGACAGCTAGATTTTGTAGCTTCTTTAGTGTCCCTTTATTCTATTATATTGCAGGCCATAGTCTAATGATCTCTACATACAAAAAATTATCTGCTGGTTATTCAGATACAATTCTTACTAAATATATAGTGGCTCGTGCTTTTATAATTTACATTTTAGGTTTTATATTAAATTTAAGGGGGGTAGTCGGTTAGCTCCTCTTACCTTTTTTACTCCAGTCGTAGCCGAAAGTCACTTCAGCTTCGGTGATTGGACTGGTGATCATTGCTTGCTCTAATAGTCTATGGAAAACGAGTCCACGACTATTGGACGTGCGCCTATTGAAACGAAAAGTAAATTCCTCCACGTATGACTGTAGATGTGCGGGAATGAAGGAGCCTTGGTGGGTGCCAAGAATCCAGCGTTTAAGCAGACTAGCAACACGATGAACGCCAGGCATCGCAACATGGGCGGGATCTCCAGACGGGGAAAGAACTGTCCTCTCATGCAGATATCCGTACTTGGACAGTCCATTATACCCAGTCCATCCATCAGTGCGTACTTTAGCTCCTTTGGCCACGACGTCACAGATAAATGGCTGGAGATTAGTGCCAGAGGAATCTGGAATGTGGCGCATCCGAATTCTTCCAAACCCTTTAGGCTCCTTGACCTCAACAGCTATCACAACGATAGACTTGCTCGTACCTCGCCCTCTCTTACCACCGTGCACAACTCCACCAACAAGAGTTTCGTCGACTTCAATCGCCCCCGACAGTTGGCCTCGTTCACTACGAACCATCGACACACGGTACCGCTGAAGCATCGTCCATGCAGTCCGATAACTGGTGCCAACCGTCCGTTCCAGGGTCTTAGCCGAGAATCCATTTTTTGCGGTCGTCAGATGCCAAGCGGCTTCGAACCAAGACGTTAGAGGTGTTCTCGTCTTTTCCATGATCGTACCAGTCGTCACGGATGTCTGGTGGCGACATGTTGTACAGACCAGCCGACCCCGAGTCTGACGCCAAGGCTCTCCACTCGTTTGGCATGCCGGACAGCAAAAACCGCTTGGCCACCGCAGTTTCTCCAAGTAGGTTGCACAAGCAGCTTCATCGGGGAACTCCTGAACAAACTCCCGGAGCGTGTCGGGGAAATCAATCCTATTGATCAAATTGTCTCGCTTGTCGGTCTTGGTGCTGCTGGTCATGCCAGTCATAATACCACAGGAGGAGCTAACCGACTACCCCCTTAAATTTATATCAAGTTCATATTTACCACATATGGCATTGGGGGACTTTACAAATAATAGCTATTGGATATATTGTAATATTTTATTTAAGAAAGAGATCAATTATTTTTCGGACTATTATCATTATTTTTGCCTTATTATTTACACATTTCCTCTCTCCATATTATAAAATATACCAGTATAGTGGAATTTGGGATATTAAATTATTTTTATATGGTTTTTTGTTTTCTGGCGGTTTTCCTTTTTTCCCATGGATTACCTTTTTTATATTGGGAACAATCAGTTATGAATTTAAAATATTTAAAAAATCTTTGCATTTTTCAATAGTTTTCCTATTAGTGGCATTTATAGTTGTGTCAATAAAATTTCATCGCTTGATTCCTATTACAAAGTATCCAGCGAGTTTAAGTTTTAATATAATATCATTAAGCGGGTGCTGTCTATTAAATTATATTTTATTTTATATTCAAGATATAAAAAATTACTTTAATTCCTTGTTTTATCCATTTGGTTTATTCGGAAAATTATCTTTAACGATATTTATGGGGCATATAATAATTGGCTATGAAATTATTAAATTACTGCCTTTTCAAATAAATTATTATTATAACTTTTTTTTAATAATGGTATTCACATATGCTATCATCTTAATTATCACCTATATTTGGCAGAAAAAATCTTTTAAATATAGTCTGGAATGGATTTTAATTAAAATAACATATCCATTACTAAAGCCTGAAACCGAATCAAAGATATCATAATTGCTCATCAAAAACTAATTTTAATTTTTAAATGATTAAGGAGCTCGAATTAGATAATTTTATTGTTACTATTTTTCTATGACAGCAAATGACAGTTGGCATCGATTTTGAGCTAAGCAAAAAAATAAACAAAAAAAATTTTTATATCTCTAACCAATTGATTAAAATTAATTTTCCTATTGGCATAGTCTATGTTTTATATATATAAAAATAACATATATTACGCCAGACAGAATGGAAAATATATCTTAATTTTTACGGGAATGTTGTTTAAACTAAAATTTTTAGCTAATTTTAAAAGGATACATGCCTTACAGTTGATTATGGATATGATCTTATTCATAGAAAAATCAAATAGTTTGTGAATGCCAACCGTTATTTATATTCATAGCTATTTTTTCAGATAAAAAACGAATGGAAGCCAGAAAGCTTTTTCGGTCTTCATTTAAAGCTGCGACTAATTAAAAAAAACAAGCCCCTGTTAATTATAATTATATAGAATCTGAATGGGTTTATGCTGCAGCTTTCTCAAGAAAGAGGAGATTTAATAAGTCGGCAGATTTTTGGCGTGGGGGCATGGCCAGAAAAAATTTATGGCACTGGGCAGTCAAAATTTGAGGAAGGCAAGAAAAAGCTAAAAATTGAGAAAAAAAATAAAAAAAATTCAATGTAAAGTGGGATAAAATGAAAAACGATCAGCCTCGATGAGGCGATTGTTAATGCGTGGTAATTATTAAATTCCCGATATTTACAATATAATCCTCCTTACTGTCAATAATGCAACCAGTATTACTTTTAACTAAAAAAAGAGATTATCGTTTTGATTTATTGCGTGTTCTTGGACTAATTTGTATTTTTTTAGCACATGTATCACCGCCTGCAATAATAAAGCAATTAAGAAATTTTGATGTCCCCTTAATGGTGATTGTTTCTGGGGCAGCCTTCGGGCTCTCAACAAATAATAAATTCATTTTTTCAACATATTATAAAAAAAGAACATTAAGGCTCCTAGCTCCCACTTGGGCCTTTCTTTCCTTTTTCTTTTTATATGCTTATTTTATTCATTTTATTCGTAATAAAGCTTTTCCTTTTTCAATAGACAAAATAATTGACAGTTTCTTGTTGTTGGACGGCATAGGGTATGTGTGGATTATACGCATATTTTTATTGATGATTATTGTAGCACCATTTTTTATCTGGCTTGCACAAAAACTGAAAAATAAATTTTATTATTTAATAGGATTATTGGTGATTTGGGGTTTTTATGAATTCATAAATTATTTTTTAACTCACATAACTTTCCAGTCTAATCTATTAAACGTCCTTACTAAGGACTTCTTATTATATATCTTGCCCTATGGGGTGTTATTTGGCTTAGGGATAATTCTTCCATCATTAAAAAAAAAGGAAACAATATATATATGTACTATATCTTTTTTTGTATTTATCATCATGATGATTTTTTATATTAAAACTCATCGTTGTTTTTTAACGCAATACTATAAATATCCACCTCAACTATATTATGTTTCTTACGCAACGGCTAGCTCTTTATTGCTTTACTTACTAACAGCCAAATTACATCTAACAAATACAATGTATAACACTGTGTTATTTTTAACATCTTCAACAATGTGGCTTTATTTATGGCATATATTTATATTATATAATTGGAGTTGGTGTATCAAATATATCCCTCAATTCTTTAATTTTTTCCCAATTAAATTATCAATAGTCTTATTGCTTTCTATCATTATTACATTAACTCAAAAAAAGATAATAACCGCCACAGGCGGTTACACTAACAATAAAACAATCAATGCAATACTAAATTACTGCTTCTTAAAATAGAAATAAATTCTAACTTTTTAGAATTATTTCCAAATATTCAAAACATTTACCTGCAAATAGTTATAGCTTTTATGATAACGCTACCTCTTTCCTTTTTTTTGTCAAAGTCTGCTTACTTTGTAAGTAATCCCATTCTAAATTATTTAACCAGTTAATGCGGCTAGGCACACTGCAAACGCCCAAAAGTTCAAAAAAATTCGTATTTAAGGTATTTCATTTAATATTGATAGTCTCGTAAAAAGTCCAAAATTGAGGGCTTCGCACAACATAACTTATTGAATTTATGTAACCCAAATTTTATAAAAATGACTTTTTACGAATTCATCAATATTAATATCTTGGATAAAATATATTTGATAACTTCTGCCATTAATGGAAAATTATCTTTATAATCTTTTTTGAAAATCCTATAGTAAAATGCTAAGGTACGTGGAAAAAATAAATCATCCCATAATTTGTTTCCGATCAGACCAAAATGATTTCAAATTATATCTTTTCTCAAGATAAACAAAGTTCTTATTCTGTTCCTCATCCACTATAAACGTTACTATATAAGCGTTTCCACCCATTTAGATAAATCGACAATCAAGTGTGTTATCTGAGTGCATTGATGTGACCCATTATAGTCTTCTCAGATTTTGAATTGCGATTTCGAACTATACATTTCTCTTCCTTGACCGCGTTAATCCTCATTTTAAACTTGACAGACGTTTATTAATGACCTACTATAGTTAATAAATAAATAACTATAGTGGGTCATTAATATGGGAAAGAAATCCGATAAACAAGTACTAAAGATTTTCCGTGCAAAAAAAGTTATGACTAAGGATGATCTGCTAGAACTTCTGAATTGTGCTGACAGCACAGTAAAGAGGAGATTAGTTGCATGGAAGGCAATAACTAGCTACAATCAGAATAGCCGATATTACACATTACTTGAGATCCCATGCTTTAATGAATATGGCATATGGCATTATCGTAGCATTTCATTTTCGAAATATGGTAATTTAAGTCGAACAGTTATTCAGTTAGTTTCAAATTCAGACATGGGATTGACAGGGCGAGAACTTGGCAAAATTCTAGATTTAGTGCCAAG
>DAOURK010000196.1 GCA_030625085.1 Pseudomonadota bacterium | reverse complement strand
GTAATTTTATGCTTAAATCATGAGGATTTAGATCTACTTATACTCGGACAGGCTGAATTATACAAAACTGCCATTATTTGAAGAACCTTATTAGAGAAGTACTTGCGGATTTTCCAACTGAATTTTTTTATTATAGGGTTGTCGGGATCTTCATTTTCTACTATCTTACAATAGGGGCCTGTCAGCTCTGTGTAAAAGGATGTCGTATATTTGTTTCCATAGCCGCCTCCCATATCAGTGATCGCTGAAACAGGGTCCAGACCAAGGGTAAGTTCCTGACCGCCAATGGACCGCAACTCAAGAGTGTTTGTAGGCACATTGGGAAATATTCTGCCCGCTACATAGCCGTGATTTTTTACATTTAGCTGCCCCCGATCGATCTCCTCACCCGTCCGGGCATCTACATAAACAGCCCATGACTCATGATTTTCAAGGGAAAGATTTACCTGCCAGCAAAGTTTATATTTGCCGGAATCCCGACGGTCTTTATGAATAACCAACCTTGCTTGAGGTTCGGATAATAAGCGCTTATTTTTCCCCAAATGATAATGAGCTTTGCCTATCCCCTCCTCAGCAGAAAAACGCGGCTGAGGACTTTCAACCTCTACCCATGGATCATAGTTTGAGCTGTAGCCTATGATCCGGCTATTATCAACACAATCATCAATCAAGTGAACCATAACCCGTTTACCCACCACAGGTATTCCCTGCCAAACCTGCCTGAACTTTACATGTTTGAAAGGCTTTGATTTATTAACCTTTACCATTTCCAGATTGTCCATCTCCACACCCAAAAGCCCTCTGTTTTCAATTATAAATTCACCGGCATTTTTGGCTGCGTCCGGCCACCTGCCCATCAGGCTATTTCCTGCACCTTTTCCCATAATAGTTCGAGGAAGGCCGGTATAGTGGTCCCACTTAATCTGCCATTTATGACCGTGCATCTCCTTAAAATGTGCCCATTCCGATCGGGCTTGGCCGGCGAAATTGGCTCTGTTGGACGTTAAAGACTTAGCGGAAATTGTCAAAGGTGTAACTATCAAGACAAGACATAAGATAAGATAAGATAAGATAAGATAAGATAAGATAAGATAAGATAAAGACTTGCTTTTTTCTCTTTCCATCACTCTTCTCCTGGTGGGTTTTAATTATGGCTTATTCCCCCCCCCTTGCCATAATTAGCTGGGTTATGATTTATTAACTCTTACTTAAACTTATTTCATACATTTTCTCCTGTAATTTTTTGTTACTTACTAACTTTCATATTTCTTTCATATTATTTTTGAGATTACTCTATTTTATTGGACCTCCTTTGCTTGATTATGATCTTTATGACTTAATTGCTTGAATTTGTTAGATATTAATAATTCGAATTTAATTAGAATGTTAATATAATTTATAAATTAAAATTTAACATAATATATAGTAAATGTCAAATAAATTTTTTATCTCATATTTTTATGAATCAGTGAATCCAAAATCCACCTCAACATCTTCGCCGGTCTGGAGTCTCCTCTTTGGCGCGGTTGTAAAATATCTTTGACAATTTTTGATACCAACTCAGGAGGAAACAAGGAATATTGCCGGACAAGCCTTTTCAAAATAATCCCCGATTGACCTCGCTTGAGATTGGAAAGGCTATTGGACGATCAAGACGAACGTTAGACTCCTATATTGCCGAGCTTAGGGCAGCAACTGAAATGGAATTGCATATTAAGATCTTAGTTTTAGATTTCGTGTTTTTTGTGGTAGAAATTTTTATTGACCTTTTTGGTTCCGGCTTGTCTGGATTAGGCTATTGCGCATGAGGCGGCTTGGGATACCACAAAAGCGGATTGCTAAAAGGCTTGGCCTTCCTCAGCAGACCATCTTTTACCATCTACCCAAAATGGCAGAGCTGCCTTTTTTGGTAAATACCGATTTAGCGAAAGGTTTTTCAGTCTCCCGGGTTGCCCAAAAGCATGACTGGCCGGAGCCTTTAGTATGGTCGTTAGCCTTGCTTGAGAAAGATGATCTTGCACGATTTAAAGAGCTTAACTGGAATTTGTTGCCGTGAGACTACTGGAAATGGAATGATTGTGACAAACGTTTTGGCGATGGATGGCCGAGGCGCATTCCGGCTCAATGATGGATGGGGAATTGACTATGACAGTAAATGCCTTTGTTCTCCGGATAATGTGGGTGTAGATTTTTACATAAATCCAGCTTAAAATTCAATTATTATTCTGTTTTACCCTGGAAAAAATCCATAAATTTGGTATAATAACCTTTGAATATGTCCAAAACAATAATGTTTTAATACTGGAAAAAAGCCAAAAATATCTACATTATTATTTTTATTGAGGGTTTTTATCTATGAAAAGAGATTTATATGAAATGTTATGTCAATGGAAAAAAGATAATAATCGTCTTCCATTACTTATTCGTGGCGCCAGGCAAGTGGGGAAAACTTATTTGGTAAATGAGTTAGGAAGGCGTGAATTCAATTCTTTAATAACTCTTAATTTTGAAAAAAATCCTGAATATAAAGAAATTTTTAACTCATTAGATCCTCGTAATATTCTTGAGAAAATAAGCTTATTTACCGGAAAAAAAATTGAACCGGGAAAAACGCTTATATTTTTTGATGAAGTGCAAGAATGTGCTCCTGCAATTATGTCCCTAAGATATTTTTATGAAGAAATGCAGTCATTACACATTATTGCAGCAGGTTCATTATTGGAATTTACTCTTAGATCTGAAAATTTTCGCATGCCTGTGGGACGAATTCAATATATATACCTTTTTCCAATATCCTTTGGTGAATTTATTGAGGCATTAGGAGAAAAAAAGCTTCGCAGTTATGTTGCAGACCTTAAAAAATTACCAATGCTTCCTGAGGCATTACAGGAAAAACTTAATGAATACGTACGCAAATATTTTATTCTCGGTGGTATGCCTGCTGTGGTGAGAGAATATTGCGAGACGGGCGATATTATAAATTGTCAAAGAATACAACGGGCTATAATTGACACCTATCAGGATGATTTTGGCAAATATGGCCGCAGGTTAAAGCATCGATATCTTAATAAAATTTTTAATGCCGTTCCTAAAATGGTGGGCCAAAAATTTGTTTATACACATGTTGACAATACAATTAAATCCAGAGAATTAAAAGAAGCTCTTGAATTACTTGAAATGTCCGGCGTGGTACGAAAAATAAAGCAAACAAGCGGCGCCGGCCTGCCATTAGAGGCCGGGGTAAAGGATGCTTATTTCAAAGTACTTTTTTTGGACGTCGGATTATTACATGCTGTAAATGGAATATATACAGATACCGTACGGGCAAAAGATTTCACTACCCTCTTCAATGGCGCTGTAGCTGAACAGTTTGTCGGTCAGGAGCTTTTGGCCTATCAAAATCCATATAGTAAACCTTCCTTATATTACTGGGCTCGTGAAGCGAAAAATAGTAGTGCTGAATTGGATTATTTAATTCAAAAAGAGAGCGCTGTAATACCCATTGAGGTAAAGTCCGGTTCCACGGGAAGAATGAAAAGTATGCGCATGTTTATGGAAAAATATCAAATACGCCGGGGAATGAAAGTATCTCAAGCTCCCTATGAGTCAGATAATCAAATTGTTTCGTTGCCATTATATTCTATCGAAGGATTTATACTGAATAAGGGGTCAAATCCCTGATCCCCTGCCTCATCCACAGTTCCCATCGTCGCGCCAAAAAATGGTTATTTCAGAGACTCATTTAATGCCACCTTGTTTATCGATTGCACCAGCCCCATTTAATAGCTCCCGGCAATGTAATCAATGTTTACGAACCATGGACAAGTAAAGTATCGATATTACCAAAATTAGCAATTCCGATAATTTCTGCTAGACTCACTCACATTAAAGAAGCGTCACCCTTATACAGTCAGAATCCTCCATCACCTTCTGTATTCCAACCGGGATATAAAGCTCTCCATCACTGGTGACAGCAAGCCTGGCTGTATACCGCCACCCTGTATCCTTAGGGTATTTGCTGCGCTTCTGCTTCCAGTATGGAGGGGGCCGGTAATATCAGACGGCAGCCCCCTCGTGCCTCTTTGTGAAAACCAAATTTATAACACGTGTTATAAGTGTAGTATTTAAAGAGACACTGCTTTTGCCGGTATGAGATGACAAAGTTATAAAACTGAGAAATGATGAACTCGTAAAAAATCTCCTCGACGTATCATTTCGAACGTGAAAAATCTTTATTGCACAACATGCTGAAAAACGAACAATTTTCCCCTTGCGGTCGAAATGGCAAATTTACCGAGATCGACTTTTTATGAAACAATCATTATATTAGATTTATGATTACAAAACCTATAGATAAATTTTAAAGGAATTAATCTTTGAAAAATTATGCAAAAATGGTATAATACTTTTATAGTAATAAATATTATATTCATCATAATAAATAAGGCCCATTATTACAAAAATTATTTGTTTCGAAAATAACCATATAACACTTTGAAAAATAAAATTTTCATAATTCGTGGTGGCTCGGAGAGCCATTAGTGCTTGTTTTGAAAGACCATAAATCTTTTTGAAATATATAATATTCGGGTATCCTTCATTTACTGATTTACCCTTTTTTCAGCAGCTTATGCATCATTTGGGGATAAAGCCAATAATAGCAAAATCCCCAAATGTCAAATGGTAATCTACGAGAATAAACGCATTTAATATTGTCAATATCTTTTATGTGAATATAAAGGCTGCCGGCATTCGAATAAATAATTGCAAAATTTTTATATATATGCTTAGGCCACACTGGGCTTTGAGCAATGTAGGAATTAAAACAAGAAGTTATGGAAAATGTAGTAATTATTGATATCAGATATCTAGATGATAAGTTAAGTATTAGCGCCCATGAACAATTTCTTAATCAACCAAACACAATTGAATTTATCGAGGACTTGTCGAATTCGTTCAGTCAGATAAATGACCATTGTCTTCAATTATTTAACCGTCTGAATAAAGTCAACACATCTACTCAAAATGACACCAATATTGTTGAATATGTTAAATTTATCGGGGAATCTCTTTTCGACCGGTTATTTACTTTAAGCGCTAAAGAGCTGCTGCACAATACTCAATGTCAGGAACTTATTCTTAAAATCGATGGCAATCTAGCCCAAATACCTTGGGAATTGCTTTACGATGGAACCAATTTTCTTTGTCAAAAATTTAATATAGGGAGAATGGTCAGAACCAGGCATACAAAAACTTCTTACCTAATTAGAAACCAACAACAGAGCAAACCATTAAAAATTTTAATCCTGGCTGATCCAAAGGGTGATTTGGATGCCTCTTACGAAGAAGGACTCAGCATAATAAATAAAATAAAATATTCAGATAGATACGAAAATTTTGAAAAAGATGTTTATCTTAAATTAAAAACAAGTTTAATAGAAACCGAATTTATTAAACAGTCTCTTCGTGAATTTGATATAATTCATTATGCAGGCCATGCCAAGTATGAATCTGAAGACCCCTCAAAGGGGGGATGGCAGACTGCAGACGGAGAACTTACAACAGCGGATATCTTACAGATGCGCGGAGGCGCGCCTTTACCCCTTCTGATTTTCTCAAATGCCTGCCAATCAGGACGAATTGAACCATGGAGCATTACCTGTGACAGGGAAAAAAATGTCTATAGTCAGGCCAATGCCTTTCTGTTAGCGGGTGTCCAGCATTATATCGGGACCTTTTGTAATATTCCTGACAAGCAAAGCAAACATTTTGCTCTAGAATTTTATCAAAACCTTCTCCTGGGGATGCCTATAGGTCAAGCCCTGAGGGATGCTAGGCTTCATCTTATTAAAAAATATAATGATGAAAATATCACCTGGATGTCTTATATGCTCTATGGTGATCCAACCCATGTTTATTTTGGTCAAGATACTTTTCCTTTTGACGAACCGTCAGCCAATACTTCTGACACAATCAAAAAAAAGCGTCGAACACTTAATGAATATAAACCGGAAGATATTAGCCAAGATAATCAGGAAATTAATCTTAATCAACGGCGCCCTCGAAATCCCTTTAAATATCATGGTCATTTAGACTCGAAAAAAAATTCACTTACATATATTGATAGAAAAAAACAGATGAACCAGGTTTTAAATGGCATTTATGAGCTGAATTATTACGCCATAATGGCCCCCAGACAAACCGGTAAAACTACTTTCATGCAACAAATAATCAATAAATTAAGTTGTGATGAGTTATATGCATATACTCGTATTTATATCACCCTTGAAGATTTGATAGCCCTTGAAAAAAGCGAATTTTATTCTCAAATTGGCAGAAAAATTATCGGCTCATTACAAAACGAATTTGAATTTGATTCTCCTCATTTATTGGAAATGCCTGAAAAGATAAAAAGTAACCTTGGATTAGAAGAGCTTTTTTTAGAATTAAGCAAAGCTCAGTTACGTAATAAAAACCACAATGGTAACAAGAAAAAAATCCTTAAGTATGTGATACTTATAGATGAAATAGATGCTATAGGAAATTTGGCCCTGGAGTTTTTAAGAACAATAAGGGCTATTCATGAATTACGATCCTTTGTTAAAGGTTATGATTGTTATTCCTTCATTATAAGCGGGGCATTAGATTTAGCGCAATTGAGCTTAGGGAAAACCTCCCCCTTCAATATAGCCGAACCAATTTATCTGGAAGATTTTGAAAGCGAAGAGGTATCATGTATGATTGAAAAGGCGATTCATGAGATTGGTATGAGCTATTATAAAACCTTTCCCGAGGAAGTTTTTAAGGTTACTAACGGCCATCCTTGTCTCATTCAAAAACTATGCGGCAAAATTATAGACACACTCATTTTAGACAACAGGGATTGTATCCAAAAAAAAGATTTGACACAGCAAATTGAAAAATTAACCGATGATTTTGATATTACTCTCAGAACCACTTGGGAAAAACTCAAAAACAGTAAAAACATGGATATTTTAAAACGAGTATTCCATGGAGAAAAGATCAAGTACAATGTATGCGATGAATTTTCTTATGAGTTGAAATTGGCAGGGGCAATAGTTAAAGACGAAAAAGGCTTTTGTAAAATCAGGAACCCGATCTATGAAAAATTCTTTAGCCAACAGTTTGACATGTAATGTGGTTCCGGAATGTAGGAAAAAATATAAAAAATTATATTAACTATCCGGAAGGATTCTTTCAGTAGGGAAGAAAAAATAAGGGAAGTCGCGCTCTTTATAGGTATCTATAAGAAAGGTGCCGCTTATAACTGCATAAGGTGACGGCTTCTGTTTGCTCACATGTCCAAGCAGGGACCTGTTTGCCAAATATAAGTCTGGCAATAATGGGAAGACAAATCCACTGCTTTGCTCTACATACCAAAATCCCTATCAGTCCCCAATGGTGCCCTCGAATGTAGCCTCCTCTATCCGCATTGCCACTATGATCATGCCATCTTTGAACACCGGCCATCTTTTTCCCAAATATTGACACCCCCATCAAACTCGTGTCAATAACAGCTACAAGATACTGACCTCGAAAAAGAAGCTCATCACCCAACAAAGAGATTATAAACTGGACCAGCCGATCTTGGAGGACTTCCAAGCTCCATTTGGATTTTGCCAGAAAGCGGCTCCATCCACTTACATGTCAAAAAACAAATGGACAGCTTCCAGCAATTCGCGTAAGGGTCTTTTTGTCGCTACAAGCCAAAAAGCCCCAAAGAAATCCCATAAAGTAACTACGCCCCGACTGGCTAAAACATTCAAAAAAAATTACAACATATGGTATAATTCTCATTGGGAAGAAATGCATATTAACACCCCCTTTGTTAAAATGTGCT
>DAOURK010000184.1 GCA_030625085.1 Pseudomonadota bacterium | reverse complement strand
GTCTTGCTGATAGGGTTTCAATAGATCTTTTACTAAAATTTGAAACTTGACAATAATGTATAAAATGCTTTATCTTTGAATGGAGCATAAGGAAACCTCCTTTGGTTAGGGTTAAGTTTTAATTCGGTTTCCTTATGCTTTTACTATAAAATTAAAATCTTCTATATATTTAACCCCTTACTGCGTGGTTTGTGGGTTAGCGGGATCACAATACACCCCCCGGCGGAATGAACAAATTATCACATAGGGCAAGGTAATCAGCCATCCTTAGTGATGTTTCTTTGACTTAGTAAATAACTTATAAAGAGTAAGAATACAAAGGTCGCTGTAACCCCTAAGAGCCCTGCAAAGATATGGGATGCCTCATGATCCTTAATTTTGGGGAAATGATAATCCGGAATTGGGGCCTGATAAGGGATAATAATATTTTTAAGATTATGCTGAGGCCGATTAAGAAATAATTTCTTATTTTCAGCAGTGGACTGAGAAGCAAGGGGGAATATAAAAATACTTATTACTATGGCCAAACATAAAAGAGTATAGGATATTTTTCTAATGGATTTCACTGAAATTTTACTATACTGTATTTTTTCTGAGGTTATCATATTAATTAAAACGAGGAGAAGAAGTGTCAGTAATCCTTCTATTATTCCATAATAAGCATGAGAGCTTATTATAGGACAAGTGATGGAAAATTTTTCGATACCGCTTAAGGATAACATCATGCAAATCGTTAAGCCGTTAACTAAACTGGTAAACCAAACAGAAAGAAAAGCGCTGATGTAATTCCCGTATGGTTCGGTTACCAAATTTTTTAATAAAGAATAGAGGTAATACCCTCCTAAGATACTGATACAATAAATGGGTAACAAGTTTGAGCCTATGGCTATAATACCTCCTGCCTGGAAGAGAAAAGCCTGGATAAAAAAGATAACCGTTATAGCTACTATAGCCAGGAAAGGGCCCAAAAGAATAGATGCCAAAATCCCACCCACAAAATGAAAAGCACATCCACAGGTGCATGTGCCGCAGCATCCGCACCTTACTACAAGGCTTGCAATTTGAATGGCAAAACAAAAGGCCCCAACAGCGCTTGTCAATAAGATTTCTTTGGAGCCGATTTTTTTCCGGATTTTTTTCAGACTATACATCAACACTCCAATAGTCGCCAAGTTCATGATGAGGCAAAGGCTGTTGGTGTAAAATCCGTCAGGCGCACGCAATATATGACTCCCTTTATCATTTTTGGTTAAAATACTCTGTGTATTATTAGTAAAAAAAGAAATACCCCTATTGAGAAAGAATACCATGAAAATTTAAAAAAGGAAGGGAAAAGACAAAAGGGAAAAATCAGCTTCCTGAATTTTTATCACCTGTTTAGATAACTTTCCACCAGTTATAGAGTAGTTACATATAATATGCTTGATTCAATTATAAGCTCACTTTTAGTGGGAGATTCTTATGCCGGGTTTTATGGTAAATTTAATACCTTTCCCTCCACCATACTCAGGGCTTTATCTTTGGCCAGGATGATGTGATCAAGAATTCTAAGGCCAAGAATTCCGGCGGCCTTTTTAAGCTCGTTAGTTGTTATTTTGTCGTCCAGGCTGGGCGTAGGGTCACCGCTGGGATGGTTGTGCACCAAAATAAGGGCCCAGGCTGATTCACGTATAGCGGGCTTGAGGACTTCACGTGGATGGGCCAGACTTTCGTTTAACAGTCCGACGGTAATCTGTTCTGATTTTATGACCTTGTGCTTTTCATCCAGCAGGACCACATGGAATTCTTCTTGTCTGGCTTCCCTTGCTAATCTCAAAAAATGATGTTTACAAAAAGTGAGGGCATCAGTGGTATTACAAATCCTATAACTTGATGTTGGTTCTGCCGTTTGCTGCTGGGCCAGCCTTTTACCCAATTCAAGGGCTGCCATGATTTGACAATAAGCAGTTTTTCCAATGGTTCTGCTGATTTGTTTTAGTTCACCTCTGCCTTGAAAGGACAGGTTCTCAAGGGCTTGTCCAAAAAAGGTCGCCAGTTTTTCACCGGCCTGTAAGGCAGATTCACCCTGCAGACCTGTACGAATTAAGATCGCTAAAAGCTCTGAAACCTTAAGCTCTGAAGGGCCTAATCGTAAAAGACGTTCTCTGGGACGATCATAACAGGGGGAGCGTTTAACCGTAGCTGTGAAAACCCGCTGATTAATCCACCGCTCTGTCTTGAACTCTTTTTTCTTGGTTGACCAGTAATATCGGGGCTTGGTCTTTAATCCTTCTTTGGTTATATAACAGTCCCGCAACAGCTCGCTGATTATCCGGCCAATAAACACCGTTTTCTCATCTTTAAGGGCTTCATAAATGTCTGACTTATAAAAGTAAGGCTTGCTCAGAAGCACGTTGATCACTGATTGATACCTGGCAAAGCGCATTGAATCCGACATTTTCATTCTAATTACTTTTCAATTCGTTATTTACATTTTTTTTCTTGATTACTATGAATGCCCCTTAACTGCCATAACAATCCTTCTTTAATTCTGTCATCCTTTATGGATCTATAAAATTTTAAAAGAGACATCTCGTCAGGTTTTAAACCCTCAAAAGAAAATGACGCATCAGTCGCTGTATCTTCCTTTATTTTAAAGATCTTATCGAAAGGCACATTATCTTTTATAAATGTTTCCAGAGGAATCCTAAAAATATCAGCAAATTGTTTTAGTCTTTCAATAGTAATTTTAGTTTTTCCATTTTCATATTTCTGGATTTGTTGATAGCTGAGCCCCATGCTATTGGCCAGATCTATCTGGGTGATTCCACTGGTTTTCCTAAGGGATTTAATCTTGGCGCCAATTTGTAAATTAATTTGTTGATCGTAAGAAATCATAGTAAAAATATACCTTTATATCGTAATGTAGAATGTAAAAATGATATACAATCTATATAATTATGTCTACAAACCAATAGTAGTATTTTTTAATTGACAAATACTATTATCAGTTGTATAAAGTTAGGTATTGGATTGATGATAAAATTTATTTTGTTTTTAGGAAAATATATTTTTTTATAAAATATAATAAAAATTATACGGTAAAGGAGGGCAGTTTGAATGTTAGAAACAATATTAATAGTCGATGACGAAGCACTGGTTAGAAGTGTTTTTGTTGCGCTGATTACCCGAATGGGTTTTGAATGCCTTCAAGCTGAAAATGGTGAAGAGGCTATTTATTTGTTAAAGAAAGAAAAATCAATTAAATTATTATTGATGGATATTAATATGCCAAAAATTGATGGTCTAACTGCTTTAAAGGAAATTAGAGATTACCATAGTGACCTTCATATTATAATGATGACGGGCAATTGCCAAAAATACTGTTTAAATACCATACTCCGCGCAGGAGGAAATGATTTAATATATAAACCTATAGCCTTGGATAAGTTAAAAAAGAAAATAGAATTTTTTTTAAAATTAACGCCCTGATTTATCTCAATATCACACGTATCATTATAAATGTTCATACCAACAGTTATTTAGCCCTACTATTGCCTTCTCATTATCCTCGCTTGAAAGAAAAAGGCCAGCCCGATAAAGCCCCAAGCCACACTGAGCGCCATAATTATTTTTTGCCATTTCTTAAACCCGGCGGATTGTGCGGCCATCTTGATATCTGCCTTGTTATTATAGGCATGTGATACCTTAGCCGTTATACCATGCCCCATACCATCGCTTACGGTGATCTTCCACTCTCCCTCTTTTGTAGGATAAAAGGCAAATCGACCAAGTTTATCAGTCCGGCCATTTTGATATTCTAGCTTCTGATCGTCAGGAGCAAAGATTTTTACTTCCGCATAGCGCATTGGCTCGCCGTCATCGTATTCCACCCTGATAATCATAGCCTCGGTCTTATCTATGGTATAATTCACACCATGCGCTGCAACCTGATTATCTCTTATCCCTGAAAGAAAAAAGAGGCTTAAAAAAAATAAAATGACATATACCCTTTTCATTGAAGATCTCCCTTGCTTCTCATTCATCAGTGGATAAATGAGGTGGATTATGATATTTTTATATTTTCTCGTCGGTTATCCTTGAATTTTTGTTTTTACTCCACACATTTTCCTATTACCACGAGCCCGAGCCAGCTTTCATTCATTTTCTTTATGTCTTCAACAATGGAACCGAGCTTGCTTTTCAGCACATTTTCTATATCGGGATACCCTGCATAGTAAACAACAGCGATTGGTAAATCAAGTGGATAGTGTTTTTTAAATAACTCAATTACTCTATTGAGCGATGAGAGTGACATATACAGAATCATGGTAGTTTCATACTTGGATAAGTCCTTGAGTATTTCATCACCCTTTTCCCAGGATTCTCCGAACAAGGACTCCGGTGAAGTAAGCAGCACAAACCTCACCTCATCAGGGGTCAAGGATCTTTTGAGCGCTGCGGCTGCAGCATTGAGCGCACTCATGCCGGGAATGACTTCAAAGAGAGTATCGTCAAACCCTTGCAATAAATAATTCAGGGAAGGACCATATATACAGGGGTCGCCACCATCCATCATTACCACCCTCTTGCCCTCCTTAATTTTTTGCAGTACAAAGTCCTGAACTTTTTTTACTTGTTTTTTTGATTTTTTTTCCCATTCCTGATAATTTGTTTTTCGCAGCTCCTTCATCTCTTGTCCGAATAGTTCCTCCCATGGATTAAAGGCGACTTTTTGCGGATCTATATGCTTGCCGAATCTGGCAAATTTCTTGGGCATACCCGGTGAGCACAAAAGCACATCAGCCTTCTCAACGATTTCAAGGGCCCTTGGCGCGGTAAGGTCCGGACCTGAAGGCCCCATTCCCACAACATAGAGTTTCCCTCTTTGGGCGGCATACACCGTGTAATGGTTTGAAAAACTGTAAAGGATAAATGCCCAGAAAATTACAAGGCCTATTATAAAGTATCTATTTTTGGTCATGAAAATCTCCTTTCTTCCGCTTTATTTTTTAACCTCAAAGCTGAGAAACGTAGTATAAAGATGGTAATCCTTATCAGGATTGTTTTGCTCCGGCACTTTATGCCTTGTCGAAAATAGCTGCACGCTTGCTGGTGCGATTGTTAACTTGGCTAAACCCCTTTTGTCGGTTTTTGTTTCCTGACCGTTCACAGAAATTATGGCGGCATTTTCTAAGGGGTGCCCTTGGAAAATGAGCTGTACAGGCAACTTTTCACCATGATGAAATTGTAATGGATCATCAAGGGGAATAATCTCAAAGGGCAGACCGACGGCTTTGGTATTCCCTGCACCGGCATTAAATAATGATTTTGAAAACTGGGTGGAAAAGAAAGACTCAACCACTGTCAAACCTAATTTTTCCGCTTCTTGTCTGGACATCAATTTTTTCCCTTGTGTTGTATTCACTCGGTGTCCCCAATCACACCTTACTGTGATCATGGAAGCGTCTTTTTCAGGCGCAAGAAAAACTCTGCTTTGCGTGACCTTCCTGGTTACAAGAACAGGGTTCCCATTCCTGTCGAAGGCCTTCACTCCTTTCACTAATGAAGGGTCATAATCTTGGGTTTTTGCAGGCGCATGGCCTCTGGCCACCATGAAGCCTTCATTTGTCTTTATCACCCAAAGATGATGTGCGCAGGCTGTCGGAACCAAAGCCAGGCTTATAATAACCAAAGCTATGGTAATTTTGAATGATGCCATTTCATGATCTCCTTTTTCAATAAGAAAAGTCGTTTATTCCCCGCCGGAGTAAACGCGCACCCCACACTGCGCTATGCTTGCGTGGGATGCTCGACTCCCAGAATAAGGTTCCCCCACTTGAAGTGCGGCTTATAATTGAGTTAAAAAACCTTAACCGGGGAATCCTATTGTATTTGCGAAGCGCTTATCCTGGAGCCTTTCAAAACTCGAATTTCAAGCCGCCATTGAAAATCGTCCCCGGGGAGATACCCTCATTGTCAACGCTGTCAAATATATTTTCTACATTCAGATAGGCAGTGAGCTTATTGAAAAATTTGCGGGAAACGGCCAAATCTGCACCCCAAAAATTATCCTTGGCCTGGGTAACCTCATCAACATCGTAATACTTATCGATATAACGATTCCAACCAAGCGTTATGTTCATAATGCGCGGGTTTTGATAGCGAATTACAAGATGTATCTTTTGTCTTGGATCATCAGTTAAGTACTGACCCTCCTGGGTTTTATCAGCCTCGTCCTTGCTGATTTTCGATATATTGTAAGTGTAATTTCCAAAGATCGTGAGATCGTTTAAGGCATACCACTGAAGTTCCGTTTCAAACCCCTGAATGTCCACCTCGTTGATGTTGTCGAGAATGTATTCGTTATAGGTCTTTCCTTTCTTCTCGTATGAATTAGTCAACCGATCACCGATGTAGTCCTTGGCAAAAGACTGGTAAATGGTCGCTTTGCCCCATAGTTTATCCAGCAGAAAGCGCTCAGCTCCCACTTCATAAGACCAGATTTCTTCCGGCTTCAGCTTGGGATTGGCAGCGCGATAATACCTGCCGCCACTTCGAACATGGACCTTGTAAAGCTCAAAAAGGCTGGGCGACCGGAACCCTTTCCCGCCGGAGGCACGCAAAGTAGTCTTGTCGTCGGGATGATAAGCAATACCTAGTTTCGGTGAAAAGTTGTTGTTTTTCTCGGGGGAGTATCGGTTGTCGTAGGCAGGGGCCCCGCCATCGGGCTTAGTGTCCCAATTGGCCCCGCCTGAGGTTTTGATCCAATCGTAACGGGCGCCCAAATCAAGAAACAGACTGTCTTGAAAGAGGTGAAAATTAAGATTGGTAAAGGGTGAAATAAAGCGCTGTTTGCCTTCGGCCCCGGCATCCCGCGTGCTTTGAGGGTAGTCTTCGTCATACTTCCAGGAGGCTTCTTTAAAGGAAGCGCCAATGGTAAGTTGCGCCTTTTCCCAGGAGGAAATTGTCCCTTGCAGGTCGGCGCCCCAGGTATTTGTAGAGGGAAGTTTTTCCACTCTGTAGAGTGAGGTGTAATTGTCTTTGGCTGTATCCTGGTAGGCTGTTTTATCGGCATGGTTTAAGTAAATCAGACCATTTAGCCTTAAACTTTCGGTTTGCTGCGAGTAGTTCATCCAATATTGATCTAATTGGAGTTCATCGTAAAAATATTTCCTGCCTTTCCCTGTTTCATGATCATAATACAAAGCCGAAATCGTCAGATCGGATGCCTCTCCTGTAGTATAACTCACCTTGCCAAGGACCTTGCCTGCTTCCCGATATCGTTTTATATTGTAGCTTTCCGGACTTTCCGTCATATAAAAACCGTCGCTCTCCTCATAACCACCGGATAATAGAAGACCAAGGTCTTTTATCTTTTGGTTGTGAAAAATAGACCCGCCATAGGTTTCGGCTGTGCCGGCTTCAGCGCGAATGGATGACTGCCTTTGGGATTGTGGTTTCTTGGTGATAATATGGATCACCCCGCCTAATCCTTCCGATCCGTAAAGGGCCGAGGTGGGCCCCCGCACAATTTCAATCCGCTCAATGGTCTCCCTCGGGATATGCCCCCAGGCCACCCAAGCGATGGCGTTGTTAAAGTTGTCGTTTTGGGGCACGCCGTCCACCAACACTAAAACACGGTTACGCCCGACTCCCCGCATTTTGATAGGGCTGGCAACACCGCCTTTTTGCGTACCATAGTGTCTGGTGTTATAAACCCCGGGCACACTTCGCACAATGTCCTCGACCCTTTCAAAGGGCGAGGCCATAATCTCTTCACTTGAGAGGACCGTCACATCCTGGGGCGCATCGAACACCGGGATTTCACTTCGCGTAGCTGAAACCACGACCTCCCCCAGGCGATAGACATCTTTTATTTGATTTTCAGCCGCAGCGTAAACCGGAAATATAAAAGCCATAATGGTAATTATTGAAATACTTTTTTTCCATCCTTTCATTGCTCATCTCCTCAGATAAAAAAATTTTAGTCTATAAAACAGTTTTTATGACCGCACACTTCTACCTTTTTAAATGACCATCTTCATCTTCACCTTCACCTTCACGATTTCATCGTTATTTGATATCCTGACCATGGCAAAATAATTAAATAGCCGAAAATAAAAAAAGCCATGAAGGCTTTCTCCCCCGTTCCTTGACGGGTATGAAGCCTTCATGGCTTTTTGTTCTTTTTTGAACTTTTTTAGCGAGTTTTTTTCAGAATATTACCGCTCGTTATAATTTCTACTTTTTTTCTTTACCTCTTCATGAAGTAATTTGTTTAAAAAGATAACAATAGAGTATTTTTTTGTCAAGAAAATAATTCGATACTAATTTCTTCTAAAAAATACATATGAAAAACAAGCCTTTTTTGAAGTGCTGCTGCATCCCTATTTGTGTATTGAATCAAAAACCATGGGTTGATTATCTAAATAATTTTAAAATGATGATTGACAAAGATTAATAACTTTGGTACAAATAAGTATTGGCAAGTTTGGTATTTTACCAAAAAGACAAACCTAATAAAAAGGGGTTATCAATGGACACTAAAACAAAAGCCAGATTCGAAGCACGGGCTAAAATCATCAAGGCTATCGCACACCCGACACGTCTTTTTGTGATAGATGAATTGTCGCGGGAAGAAAAATGTGTGTGTGAGCTTACCAAGATGGTTGGTGCG